>JAFUVZ010000049.1 GCA_017471185.1 Bacteroidaceae bacterium | reverse complement strand
TCTGACGCAATGGCGAAGCGTATTGTGGCAAATATTCTGGCAGGAGCCTTGCGGATTACTGTCGTGAAAGAAGATAATACTTTAGAAGCATAGATTAATCTTAAAAAACTAAATAATAATTGTTATGAAACTTTTAGAAGGAAAAACAGCGTTGATTACAGGTGCCGCTCGAGGCATTGGAAAGGGTATTGCCCTGAAGTTTGCCAGTGAGGGCGCAAATATAGCATTTACGGATTTGGTTATTGACGAAAACGGATTGGCTACTGAAAAAGAAATAGCTGCCTTTGGCGTGAAGGTAAAGGGTTATGCAAGTAATGCAGCTGACTTTGCCGCTACAGAAGAACTCGTTAAGCAGGTACAGGCTGATTTTGGCAGAATTGATATTCTCGTTAATAACGCAGGCATCACGAAAGATGCTTTGATGTTGAGAATGACAGAAGCGCAATGGGATGCTGTAATTGCTGTTAACCTGAAGTCAGCTTTTAACTTCATTCATGCCGTAACGCCTGTGATGCTGCGCCAGAAAGCTGGTAGCATCATCAATATGGCTTCTGTAGTAGGTGTGCATGGGAATGCCGGTCAATGCAACTATGCAGCTTCCAAGGCAGGACTTATCGCTTTGGCTAAGAGTATTGGTCAGGAAGTTGGCAGCCGTGGTATCCGTGCGAATGCCATCGCTCCAGGATTCATTGATACGGCAATGACACAGGCTTTGCCTGATGACGTCCGTAAAGAATGGATTAAGAATATCCCGTTGCGCAGGGCAGGCCAGGTAGAGGATATCGCAAATGTGGCTACATTCCTGGCTTCTGACTTGTCTTCATACGTTACTGGACAGGTTATCCAGGTTGACGGTGGTATGAACATGTGATGGAAGTTATCTACGAAGACAACCACATCATTATCGTCCGCAAGGAAGCTGGCGAGATTGTACAAGGCGACAAGACAGGGGATATTCCCCTGTCTGAAGCCGTTAAGGCTTACATCAAGGAAAAATACGGTAAGCCAGGTAATGTGTTTGTGGGTGTTCCTCACCGGCTTGACAGACCTGTCAGTGGAATCGTGGTGTTAGCAAGAACCAGTAAGGCGTTGAGCAGATTGAGCGAGATGTTCAGGACTGGTGAAGTGAAGAAGACTTATTGGGCGATTGTGAAGAATATGCCTCCCAAGTCAGAGGATGAGCTGGTTCATTATCTTGTGCGCAACGAGAAACAGAACAAGAGCTATGCTTATGATAAGGAAGCGCCTGATAGTAAGAAAGCTATATTGCACTATAAACTGATTGGCAAGTCTGACAATTATTACCTGCTTGAGGTGGATTTGAAGACAGGCAGGCATCATCAGATACGTTGCCAGCTGGCGAAGATCGGTTGCCCTATCAAGGGTGACCTGAAGTATGGGGCTGAACGCTCTAATCCTGATGGAAGCATCTGCCTTCATGCCCGGAAGGTGAGTTTCCTGCATCCTGTAAAGAAAGTAATGATAGAAGTGGAGGCTGTGGTCCCCCAGACCAGCCTATGGACATCTTTTATAAAACAATAGACAATGAGTAAGTTAATGATGATATTTGCCCTTTGCGCTTTGGTTGGCTGTAAGGCAAATAATAATAACGATGGTATGGCAAGAGTTAAAATTGAGACTAACAAGGGTGACATCGTGGTCATGTTGTATGATGATACACCAAAGCACAAGGCTAATTTCCTGAAATTGGCTAAGGACGGAACTTATGAAGGAACGTTGTTCCACCGTGTGATCAAGGATTTTATGATACAGGCTGGAGACCCCAACTCCAAGACTGCTTCGAAAGACCAGCAGCTGGGTGATGGAGATGTGGGCTACACCATTCCTGCTGAATTCGTTTACCCTAAACGTTTCCACAAGCGTGGCGCATTGGCAGCAGCCAGACAGGGGGACCAGGTAAATCCTAAAAAGGAGTCTTCTGGCTGCCAGTTCTATATCGTGACAGGCACTGTATATAATGACTCTACACTGGTAAATTATGAGAAACGCAAAGATTACGGTGTCTTAGATGCTGCATTCAGGAAATTGGTTATGCAGCACGCCAGCGAGATTCGGAAGATGCAGGCTGATAAAGACGAAAAAGGCTTGATGGCTATGCAGGACAAACTTCTGGCAGAAGCTCGTGAACAAGTGAAAGACGTGCCTGGGTTCAAGTTTACCCCTGAGCAGAAAGAGGCATACACTACCGTTGGCGGTACTCCTCATCTGGATGGTGATTATACAGTATTCGGTGAGGTCATAGAAGGTATGGATGTGGTGGATGAAATCCAGCATGTGGCTACAGGAACAGCAGATCGTCCACTGGATGATGTCGTTATCAAGAAAGTGACTATTCTTGAAGATTAACAGATGTACATTGGATAACGGACTGAGGGTGGTTCACTCTCTGGATACTGCCACCCGTATGGTGGCAGTTAACGTGTTGTATGATGTTGGTTCAAGGGATGAGCATCCTGATCATACAGGATTCGCTCATCTTTTCGAGCACCTGATGTTTGGTGGCACTGCCCACATCCCTGATTTCGATATTCCCATGCAGCGTTCGGGAGGAGAGGGAAACGCTTTCACGAATAATGATGTGACCAACTTCTATTCCACCTTGCCTGCACATCATATAGAGACGGCATTCTGGATGGAGAGCGACCGCATGATGTCACTCGACCTGTCGCCCAGGAGTCTTGAGGTGCAGCGAAGCGTGGTGATGGAGGAGTATAAGCAACGCGTTTTAAATCTTCCTTATGGCGACGTGACGCATCTGTTGCTACCCCTTGCTTATCAGGCACATCCTTACAGATGGCCAGTCATAGGAAGAGAACTCAGCCATATAGCAAACGCTACACTTGATGAGGTTAAGGCTTTCTACAGTCGTTTTTACAATCCAGGGCGGGCTATCTTGGCTGTAACGGGAAACGTGGAGTGGGATGAGGTTATCAGCCTGGTGGAGAAATGGTTTGGAGAAATTCCTGCAGGACCGGCATATCAGAGGAATATGCCGAAAGAACCCAAGCAGACCGTGCAGCGTAGGCTGGAAGTGAATCGTCCTGTTACCCAGGATGCCCTTTATATGTCTTTCCATTCGCCAGGCTGTATGCATCCCGACCTATATGTTTGCGATGTGCTTTCAGATATTCTCAGTAATGGTGACTCAAGCAGATTGAGACAGAGGCTGGTACACGAGCAGAAGGTTTTTTCTGCCATCGATGCCCCCCTGACTGGAACCCGTGATGCCGGATTGCTTGATATTAAGGGGAAGCTCGCTTCCGGTGTCACGTTGCCACAGGCAGAGGAAGCCGTATGGAAGGAATTGCGGTTGCTGATGACTCAGGCTGTGGATGAATATGAACTGCAGAAGGTAAAGAATAAATACGAGTCTGTTCAGACTTTCGGACGAATCAATTATCAGCGGCTGGCTTTCCGATTGGCGTGGTTTGAATTGAATGGTAAGGCGGAATTGATTGATGAAGAGCTGGAGAAATACCAGTCGGTTAGTCAGGACCAGCTGTTGACGGTTGCTGGCGAACTGTTTCGCGAAGATAACGCTTCTGTCTTATATTACGCAAAACAATGAAAGGATATATTGCAGACTACAAGTCGTTGACTCTGCTCGGGCTGCCTATTGCGGTAGGTCAGTTAGGCATCATCATCTTGAGTTTCGCCGATACCTTCATGATCGGCAGTCATGATGCCTTTGAGCTTGGTGCTGCAGCGTTTGACAACAGTTTATTTAACCTCTGCATTCTCTTTGGCACAGGATTCAGCTATGGGTTAGTTCCTGTTTCTGGAGGATTCTTCGGCAAGGGAGAAAGACAGAAATCAGGTCAGTCGCTGCGTGTCAGCATATTGGCAAATCTTCTGTTGGCAGCGTTGCTCATGCTCGTTATGGCTGTATTCTATCTAAATATCGACCTCATGGGCCAGCCAGCCGATTTGCTCCCCCTCATCAAGTCGTATTACCTTATTTTGCTGTCAACCCTGCCTTTCGTCATGCTGTTCAATGCTTTCAAGCAGTTTACTGACAGCATCACGCAGACACATGTTGCCATGTGGATTCTGTTAGGAGGCAATGCCCTGAATATCTTGGGCAACTATGTGCTGATATTCGGACATTTCGGCTTCCCTGAACTGGGTTTGGTGGGCGCAGGCTATAGTACGCTCTTCTCGCGTATCCTTATGGTGCTGGTCTATACCTGCCTCTTTGCCTTCCATCCAAAGTATGCCGTCTATCGTCAGGGATTCTGGATGAAGCAAGATACGGCCATGCTCTTTAAACAGCTCAATCTGTTGGGTTGGCCTGTAGGCTTACAGATGGGTATGGAGACCGCTTCTTTCAGTCTTACAGCTATCATGGTCGGCTGGTTGGGAGCCTTGCAGCTGGCTTCACACCAGGTGATGCTCACCATCTCGCAATTCACGTTCATGATTTACTATGGGTTGGGAGCAGCTGTAGCGGTACGAGTGAGCAACTTTATGGGAACCAAGGATATCAGGAATGTGAAACGCACCGTCAATGCAGGATTTCACCTCATGATTCTGCTGGAGGTGGTGCTGACAGGCATATTGCTTCTCTTTTACCAGGATATCGGAGGATGGTTTACGAGCGGCAATCCTGAGGTTACGGCTATGGTCGCCTCACTCTTTGTCCCTTTTGTCATCTATCAGTTTGGTGACGGACTGCAGATTACTTTCTCCAACGCCTTGCGAGGTATAGCCGATGTGAAGCCTGTCATCATGTTCGCTTTCATCGCTTATTTTGTCATCTCCTTGCCGCTCTGCTATGTCTTCGCCATCGTGCTCGACTGGGGATTGGTAGGCGTGTGGATGTCATTCCCGTTCGGACTCACCAGTGCTGGCTTGATGTTCTGGCTGCGATATAGGCACACGATTAATCATAAAAAATGTGATTGAGGCGTGTGATATAAGAAAAAATACTATCTTTGCCCTATAAAACAGGCAATAATGTTCAATGTTCAAGGTTCAGCGTTCAATGTGAAAAAGTTCCTGTTGTGGCTGGCTCTTGCCCCGATAGGACTTTTCGTGTTACTGATGGTGCTGCTTTATGTGCCCTCGGTACAGAACTTTGTCTGCGACAAGGTGGCTTCTGTCGCCTCAGAATCCTTGGGTATGGACATCACGGTGGGACGCATAGACCTGCGTTTCCCCCTCAACCTACTGGCTCATGATGTGAAGGCTGTGCAGCAGGGAGATACCTTGCTGGATTTGGGCACACTGGATGTCAGGGTGCGTGCTATTCCGCTGCTGAAGGGCAAGGTGGAACTGGGGAAAGCAGAGTTGGCTGGCGCTAAGGTAAATACTGCCCGCTTGATTGACGGCTTGCTGATTAAGGGTGATGTGGGCAAACTCTCATTAAGGAGTGAGTCGGTGGATTTGAATCTGCAGGAGGCTTTGCTGAACAACGTGTCTTTGAGCGATGCGCAAGTCTATATCGCCTATGCCGATACAACGGTGGATGACAGTCCCTCGGAACCAGTTGATTGGTTGCTCCAGCTGGAGCAGATAGAGCTGAACCGGGTGGGCATTGATTTCGTGATGCCTCTCGATACGCTGTCAATAAGTACTTTCGTCAACCAGGCGAAGCTGACGGATGGCTTGGTGGATTTGCGAAACCAACGCTATACCGTAGGCAATTTCTCCCTCGGTGCCCAACATTTTTCTTATCTCAGCGTCTTCCAGTCGGCTGACGGCTTGGTGCCGGGAGACCGTGCGGGCAGCATCAATCCCTCCCATATCGCCTTATACAATGTCCGCTTAGACGTTGATTCCTTGCTATACCATGATTTAGATCTTCAGGCTGTCATCAGTGAGTTCAGCCTGTATGAACGGAGCGGTTTGGAGGTTTCTTCTCTGACAGGACGCTTGCAGACTGACAGCACGGGCATCTACCTGAATGACCTTCGATTGCTCACGCCCAACAGCGAGGCATTAGCCAATGTCTCCTTGCCGATGAACATCGACGGTCAATGGCACAAGGACAAACAGCTGATTACCCGCATCAACGCCCGCTTGGGCAAGGAGGATATGCTGAAGCTGATAGGCAAGGATTCCCTCAATCAGATGTTCAAGAAGCATTATCCCGTTCATCCGTTGGTGCTCAGGGCTTCGGCCAACGGCACCATCGACCGGATTGACATCAACCAGCTGAAAGCCGACTTGCCCGGCGCAGTATCTTTGTCCGCTACAGGACGCTTGAACCAACCTCTGGATTCAATTGCCCGCAACGGACACCTTTCGCTCGATGCTCAGACGGCTCGCTTGAATTTCCTGTTGGGACTGGCTGGCATGAAGACAGACGGAGGCTCGGTAGCGATACCAGACAGCATGAAGCTCAACGGCAACTTGCGGCTTGACGGCTCCAAGATCTCTACCCAGATGGCTTTGCGTGAGGGCAAGGGGCGTACTTTCGTTGATGGCTCCTATAACCTGCAGAACGAGACATACGAGGCTGACTTCCAGATAGATTCCATGCACATCGACCATTTCCTGCCCAATGATTCCATCGGGCTCTTCATAGGTCATGCGGTAGCTAAGGGCAAAGGCTTTGATTTCAGTGCCCCACGCTCAACGGCTCAGTTTGAGGCGGCTATCGACAAAGTGCAATACAAGGATATGGATATACGCGGTATTACGGCAAGCGGCTCCTTGCGGAACAGCAGGCTCGCCCTGAACCTGAATGCCGACAATGAAATTTTCAAGCTGTCGGGCAACGGACGTATGCGTATGGATGTGGCTCACATGAACGGCAATATCGACTTGCAGATTGACGATGTAGATCTCTACAAGTTAGGCATTGCCTCTCAGCCGTTGAAGAAACCGTTCTCCCTGCATGTTGTCGGAGTGGCGCGGCGAGATTCCGCCCAGTTCGATATCAAGGGAGGCGACTTAGACTTGCGTCTGAAATCGTTGACCACTATTGACAAGCTGCTGGCTGACGGACAGCGTTTCGATGAAATCCTTCGCAAGCAGATTGAATCCCGTCAGCTTGATCATGCGGCTTTGCGTGCTGCCTTGCCTGCCGGTGGCCTGCGCATCAGGGCTGGAAAAGATAACCCTTTGGCTTATTATCTCAAGACGGAGGGCATCTCGTTCAATGACGCGCTTGTGAATTATGGCTTCACCCCAGAGATGGGTATCAACGGAAGGGCGTCCGTGCATGGATTGCGTATTGATTCCCTGCAGCTTGACACTATCTATCTCACGCTTCGACAGGATACTTCCCACCTGGCTTTGCAGGGAGGTGTGATCAACGGACCACGCAACCCGCAGTATGTGTTCCATGCATATCTTGACGGCGATATACGCAGCAAGGATGTGGATATGAACCTCAACTTCATTGACGGCAAGGGCAATACGGGCTTGAAGCTGGGCTTCAACGCACAGCCTGTGGTCAACGGCGGCAGGAACGGAGGCGCTAACGGCTTACTGGTCAATCTCACGCCGGAAGAGCCTATCGTTGCTTACCGTACTTTCCGTTTCCATGAAGATTATAACTGGCTCTACCTACATCAGGACCAACGCCTCTATGCCCATATAGACATGAGGGGTGATGAGGGCTTGAGGTTCCGCATGAGGAGCGACCGCAGCGATACCGTCTCCTTGCAGAACATGACGGTGGAGCTTTCACGCCTGAAGCTGCGTGACCTGTCTGCCATCATGCCTTACATTCCTGAGCTGGGCGGCATGATATCCGTCGATGCCACCTATCTGCAGTCGGCTACCTCCATGCAGGTCAGCGCTGAGTCAATGATCGACTCGCTGACCTACGAGCGCAAGCCGATCGGTGATGTGAACCTCGGTCTCACCTGGCTGCCTGAGGGTACCAACAAGCATTACCTCGACTCCTACCTGATGCTCGACGACGACCAGGTGGTGACAGCCAGCGGAACGCTGAAGGGCGATTCCCTCAACATTAATGCCGATGTGGAGGACTTCCCGTTGCGTGTGGCTGATGTCTTTATGCCTGAAGGCTTGGTGAATTTCTTGGGAAAGATGCAGGGTAGCCTTGAGTTGCGTGGCGTAAAAGAAAAGCCCAGGGTGAATGGCGAGGTGAAGATGGATGGTGTGTCCATCGTCTCGCGCCAGGCTGGTGCCCGTTATCGTCTGGATGACCGTCCTGTCAGGATTACTGCCAATCAGATGGTGCTGAATGATTTCTCCATCTATACCACGAGCGACAATCCTTTCGTGGTGAAGGGTGTGGTGGATTTCAGAGATTTGTCTAATCCGTCCGCTGTGCTCTCTCTCCACGCTGACAAATATACCTTGCTCGATGCGCCCAAGACGCGTGAGAGCCTGCTCTTCGGAAAGATTTTCGTAGATATGAACGCCACCGTGCGTGGCCCGTTGTCAGGACTGGTGATGCGAGGACAGATGAATGTGCTGGGTGACACTAACGCCACCTATGTGATGGCTAACTCGCCGCTGACGGTGGAAGACCGTCTTGACGGACTGGTTACTTTCGTCTCGTTCAATGATACCTTGAGCAGCGGCAGGGCTAATGAGAACACGATGTCATTAGGCGGACTGGATATGAACATGACGGTACACATCGATGATGCCGTACGCCTGAGAGCCAATCTGACGAACGACGGCAGCAAGTATGTGGAGCTGCAGGGCGGGGGCGACCTGAATATGCTTTATACCCCACAGGGAGATATGAACCTGACGGGCAGATATATCATCTCTGGCGGTACGATGAAATACTCACTGCCAGTCATTCCGCTGAAGGAGTTTACCTTTACCCAGGGCAGCTATGTGGATTGGCGTGGTGACATCATGAATCCGCTTCTGAGTCTGACGGCATCGGAGCGAGTGCGGGCCTCCGTCAGCGATGGCGACAACAGCAGCCGCAGGACTGATTTCGATGTCTCCGTCTCCATCAAGAACACGCTGGAGTCTCCCGACCTCTCTTTCGACCTCACGGCTCCCAACGATGGAACCATACAGGGCGAGCTGCAGTCGATGAGTACTGACGAGCGCAGCAAGGCGGCAATCACCATGCTCGCCACAGGTATGTATATGGGCAGCAGCGGTGCTGACAACGGGCTCACTATGGGTGCTGCCCTCAACAGCGTGCTGCAGAGTCAGATCAACAGTCTGGCAGGCTCCGTCTCCAACGCTTCGTTCAGCGTGGGCATAGAGGACAGGGAACTGAATACAGGCGCTGTGCAGACCGACTATACCTTCCGCTACTCGCAGCGTCTGTTCAACGACCGGGTGCAGATCAACATAGGCGGCAAGATCTCTACAGGCAGTCAGGCTACCAATGATATGAACTCCTTCATTGACAACGTGTCGTTGGAATACAGGCTCGACAGAGGTGGTACCCGATATCTGCGGGCGTTCCACAACAAGAACTATGAGAATATGCTGGAGGGTGAGATTACTGAGACGGGCGCAGGCTTCCTGTTCCGTAAGAAACTGGATAAGCTGAGCGACCTGTGGATGTGGAGCAGAAAAAAGAATAAATGATGGGAAAGTGCAAATACATACTGTTGATTGTGTCGGCATGGGTCTTCGCAGCCTGTTCCGTCACCAAGAACCTGCCTGAGGGAGAAGTGCTTTATATCGGGCAGAAACCTATGGTGGTGCTTGGAAACGACAGCCTGGGAACTGTGGGTACTGTCGCTATGGAGGAAGTGACGGCAGCTCTCGCCACCGCCCCCAACAACGCCTTCCTGGGCAGTTCGTCGGTCAGGGCGCCTTTCCCCATCGGCTTGTGGCTCTACAACGCCTATGTCAAGAGTGAGCGAGGCTTGGGCAAATGGATCTTCAACCATTTCGCGGCAGATCCCGTGCTCATCTCTGGAGTCAATCCTGGCATCCGTTCCCAAGCAGCCAGGAACATCCTGCGTGACTACGGCTATTTCCGAGGCTCCGTCTCCTACGAGGTGATTCCGGAGAAGAAAGACTCGTTGCAGGCGAAGATTCAATATACGGTCAACCTCAACCAGCCTTATTTCATCGACACCGTCTATTACAAAGGCTTTACCGACCGCACCATGCGGTTCTTCGAGCGTTCCCGCAACCGCTCCGCCATCATCCCGGGCACCCAGTTCAATATCACCGACCTGAATGCCGAGCGTACCCGTCTGAGCAATTTGCTGCGTAATGCCGGCAATTACTATTTCCGTCCTGATTACCTCACCTACCAGGCAGACACTACGCTGGTGCCGGGAGGAGGACACGTCAGCTTGCGACTGGTGCCGGTAGAGGGCATACCCGCTGCTGCACAGAAACCTTTCCTGGTGCAGTCAACCACCGTCAACTTCTTGGGCTCCAAGGGTGAGGCACCCAATGACTCTACGTCATACAGGGGCGTGAAGATAAACTACTACGACAAGCTGCCTGTGCGTCCCAAGATGCTCTACCGCTGGCTCGACTACAACAACTACCGCATGAAGCGCAGAATGGATGACTCAACGGGTGTCAGCCGAACGGCTCCACGCAACCGCTATAGCCTGCAGCGTCAGACACGCATCCAGGAGCGACTGGCTAACCTGGGCATCTTCCGCTATCAGGAGATGCAGTATGTGCCTCGTGACAGCACGCTCGTGGGCGACACCCTCGATGTGGTGATGAACATGATGATGGACAAGCCCTACAGTGTGCAGGCTGACTTCAATATGAAGCTCAAGAGCAATAACCAGATGGGGCCAGGTGCTTCGTTAGGCATCACACGCGCCAATATCTTTGGGGGAGGCGAGAGCCTGAACCTCTCACTCACAGGAGCCTATGAGTGGCAGACGGGCAAGAACAGCTCTTCAGACATGAACAGCTATGAGTATGGCTTGTCGGCAGGACTCACGTTCCCCCATGTGGTCTTCCCACGCATCGGCAAGCGGGAGTACGACTTCCCAGCCACCACCACCTTCTCGCTCTACTACAACAAGCTGGTGCATCCCAAGTACTACCATCTGCGGGCTTTCGGGGGCAGCGCCACCTATGAGTTCCAGCCTACCAGCAAGTATAAGCATACCTTGACACCGCTGAAGCTCACCTACAACTCCACCAGTCATGAGACCGACGCTTTCTGGGAGCTGTTCGCGCAGAACCCTGGGCTTTACGCCAGTATGGACGACCAGGTCATCCCCCAGATAGAATACTCGCTCACCTTCGACGACTCCAAGATCAGAGGCGTGAAGAACGCCAAGTGGTGGCAGGTAACCTTCGCTTCTGCCGGCAACCTCACGGCTGCCATTTACAAGATGGCTGGCAGAGACTGGAAAGAGCGAGGCAAGAAGATGCTGGGCGTGCCTTTCGCACAGTTCCTCAAGCTGAACAGCGAGTTCCGTTACCATTATGTGATCAATGATGATATGACGCTGGCGATGCGGGCCACAGGAGGAGTTATCTGGTCATACGGAAACTCGCTCTACGCCCCCTTCACCGAACTGTTCTACATCGGTGGCGCCAACAGCGTGAGGGCTTGGCCGGCACGCCGCATGGGACCTGGAGCCAGTTCGCTCGACAAAGACAACCGCTTCTTCTTCCTCCACATGGGAGACATGCGGTTGGAAGCCAACCTGGAGTTCCGCTTCCGTCTGCTGGGCGATCTGCATGGAGCGTTGTTCCTCGATGCTGGTAACGTGTGGAACCTGCGTAACCATGAGAACGCAGAGGCAGAGCAGTTCCGCTTGAAAAACCTGGCAGACCAGGTGGCGTTAGGCACGGGCGTAGGATTACGATATGATATGAGCTTCCTGGTGTTCCGCCTTGATTTGGGACTGGGGCTCCATGCGCCATACGATACAGGCAAGAGCGGCTATTTCAACCTGCCGAAATGGAATGATGCTATGGCTCTCCATTTCGCCATCGGATATCCGTTCTGAACGAATATTATTAACAAAGAAGACTGGCTTGAACATCAATGTTCAATGCTCAATGTTCAATAAAAATAAATAAAAATGAAACCAACATTGTTTTTACTCGCTGCCGGTATGGGAAGCCGCTACGGAGGCTTGAAGCAGCTTGACGGACTCGGTCCTAATGGTGAGACCATCATGGACTACTCTATTTACGATGCCATCCATGCAGGTTTTGGCAAGCTCGTGTTTGTCATCCGCAAGGATTTTGAGGCAGATTTCCGTGAGAAGATTATCTCTAAGTATGAGGGGCACATCCCTTGCGAACTGGTATTCCAGAGCATCAACGACCTGCCTGAGGGCTTTACCTGCCCAGAAGGCCGTCAGAAGCCTTGGGGAACCAATCACGCCGTGCTGATGGGGGCTCCTGTCATTCATGAGCCTTTTGCGGTCATCAACTGCGATGATTTCTATGGCCGTGACTCTTTCGAGGTGATGGGCAAGTGGCTCCAGAGCCTGCCAGAAGGTTCTCAGAACGCCTATTCTATGGTAGGTTTCCGAGTTGGCAATACGCTCAGTGAGAGCGGCACTGTGAGCCGAGGCATCTGCGAGACCAATGACCAACGTCTGCTCACGTCAGTTGTGGAGCGCACCAAGATTATGCGTCGTGAGGGCGAGGTGCAGTATATTGATGACAATGGCGAGTGGGTATCTACGCCAGAGGCTACGCCAGTGAGCATGAACTTCTGGGGTTTCACGCCAGATTATTTCCAGTACAGTCATGAGTATTTCAAGTTTTTCCTCAGTGATGAGAAGAACATGACCAATCTCAAGAGTGAGTTTTTTATCCCGTTGATGGTAGATAAGCTCATCACTGACGGCACAGCCACCTGTGAGGTGCTTGATACCACCAGCAAGTGGTTTGGTGTCACCTATCCAGAAGACCGTCAGAGCGTGGTCGATAAGATCAAGGCGCTTGTCGATGCAGGCGTTTATCCGGCTAAGCTCTTCTGAGAAGTGGCATAAGCTAAACAGGGATGGTCATTCCATCATGTCCCTGTGTCAGTTTGCAAGTAGCCCCACTGCCTGGACAGGCAATGGGGCTACAGCTTTCAGATAACCTCGATGCCCTGCTTCCTGCAAAGCTCCAGGCTTAACTCGCGCAGCTTGTACTTCTGCACCTTGCCGCTGCCCGTCAACGGATATTCATTGACGAAGAAGATGTATTTAGGTATCTTGTAACGGGCTATCTTTCCGTTACAGAACTCACGCACATCCAGGTCGGTGAGCTGGCAGCCTGGGTTGAGGATGATGAACGCTCCCACACTCTCGCCGTATTTCTTAGAGGGAACGCCAACCACCTGTACCATCTTGATCTCTGGCATCTGCTGGAGATAGGCTTCTATCTCACTGGGATAGATGTTCTCACCGCCTCGGATAATCATGTCCTTGATGCGGCCTGTGACGTGGAAATTTCCATCTGCATCCTTGAAACCGATGTCGCCGCTGTGAAGCCAGTTGTTCTGGTCAATCAACTGGGCGGTGGCTTCCGGATCTTTATAATATCCCAGCATATTGCTGTAGCCTCGGTTGCATAGCTCTCCCTCAACGCCTACGGGACATTCGTTGCCGTCTTCATCGAGCACCTTGACCTCTGTATGCTCAAACTCTCGCCCTACTGTGGTGCATCGAACCTCGAAAGGGTCGTCCCAGCGCGTCTGCGTCATGCCTGGCGAGGCTTCGGTCAGTCCGTATTCGCTCGTCACGATCATGTGCATCTTCTTTTCCACTTCTTTCATCAAGGGAACAGGGCAGAGTGAGCCAGCCATGATGCCGGCATGCAGGCTGCTCATGTCGAACAGGTCGAACATGGGGTGGTTCAGGATATTGATATACATGGTGGGCACGCCGTAGAGAGAGGTGCATCGCTCCTTGTGGATGCTGGCTAATACCATCAGCGGGTCGAAGCGTTTCACAATCACCATCGTGCAGCCGTGAGTCAGGCAGTTGAGCACGCCCAAGACCAAGCCGAAGCAGTGGAACAAAGGCACGCAGATGCAGAGGCGGGTGTCGGGAGTGAAGTCTAAGTGAACGCCCGTCAGATGACCGTTGTTGCAAATGCCGTAATGAGAGAGAGTAGCGCCTTTGGGGAAGCCTGTGGTGCCGCTGGTGTACTGGATATTGATGGCGTCGTAGCAGCTGCAGGCGTTCTTGGCTTTCTGATAGGTGCCTTCGCCCACGGTCAGTCCCATCGTCATCAGTTCGTTGATGGTGTACATGCCTCTATGCTGCTCGGTGCCCATATAGATGACGGTCTTCATAGTGGGGAACGCCTCGCTGTGCAGCTTTCCTTTCTCCTGCGTCTTCAGCTCAGGCAGCATGTGGTAAGTCATGTCCATGAAGTTGTTGTCTTTCTCATGCTCGATGATGCAGAGCACCTCCATATCGCTCTTGCGCACCATATCTTCTATCTCGTACTGCTTGAAGTTGGTGTTCACCATGATGGATATCGCTCCGATCTTGGAGCAGGCGAAGAACATCGTGTTCCAGTCGGGGATGTTACTTGCCCAGATGCCTACATGCGTGCCTTTCTTCACGCCGATGGCCAGCAAGCCCATCGCCAGGCGGTCAACACGGTCGTTAAACTGCTTGAAGGTCCACCGCATGTCGCGGTCAGAATAGACGATATATTCTTTGTCTGGGGTTTGGTTTGCCCAGTGTTCCAGCCATTGGCCGATGGTTTTCTCTGACAGTTGCCACATAAGTAAATGAGGTTTCATTAGTAAGTCCATAATTCGTTGCACAAAACGCAAGTGTTTGTGCAACATACATTTCCGTTAAATAATTAACGTTGCAAATATACTACAATCTGCCTGATGCGTGGCAACAGAATAGTGAAATGTTGTTAATACGCCCTATTTTCATTGCACAGTGTGCAAAAAACAAAAAGGGAAGTCTCATCGACTTCCCTTTTTAAACGGTGTGCTGCAAGCAAAGATTACTTGCGCAAGCCAAGTGCCTTTACGATTTCGCGGTAGCGGTTGATGTCACGCTCCTGCAGATATTTCAGCAGGCGGCGACGCTTACCTACCAACATCGTCAAAGACCTTTCAGTGGTATAATCCTTCTTGTTGACCTTCAAATGCTCGGTCAGGTGAGAGATACGGTATGAGAACAATGCTATCTGGGCCTCTGGTGAGCCAGTATCAGTGTTGGACTTTCCGTACTTCTCGAAGATTTCCTTCTTTTTAGCAGCGTCTAAATACATAATGTTTAATTATAAATGATGGTAAAATGTTAAATGCGGGGCAAAGGTACACATTATATTTGGAATAACAACAATTATTTTGTTTTTTTTTGTACCTTTGCACCCACTTTTAAGGTATTGAGTATGCAAGATATAAGAAACATTGCCATTATTGCCCATGTAGATCATGGCAAAACGACTCTCGTAGATAAGATGCTGCTGGCTGGTAATCTGTTCCGCGAAAACCAGTCAACCGGGCAGCTGATGCTGGATAACAATGAACTGGAGCGTGAACGTGGTATCACGATCCTCTCGAAGAATGTGTCTATTAATTATAAAGGTACGAAGATTAACATCATTGACACTCCGGGACACAGCGACTTCGGTGGCGAGGTGGAGCGTGTGCTGAATATGGCCGACGGATGCCTCCTGCTGGTGGATGCTTTCGAGGGCCCGATGCCTCAGACGCGTTTCGTGCTGCAGAAAGCGCTGCAGATAGGACTGAAGCCTGTGGTGGTGGTCAATAAGGTGGACAAGCCCAACTGCCGCCCTGAGGAGGTGAACGAGATGGTGTTCGACCTGATGTTCAACCTTGACGCTACGGAAGACCAGCTTGACTATCCCGTGATTTATGGTTCTGCCAAGAACGGATGGATGAGCACCGACTGGAAGCAGCCTACCACTGACATCACGCCGCTGCTGGACTGCATCATCGACAACATACCAGCCCCTGAGCAATTAGAGGGCACCCTTCAGATGCTCATCACCTCATTGGATTATTCCTCTTATACAGGACGCATCGCCGTAGGGCGTGTGCATCGGGGCGTAATCAAGGAAGGCATGAACGTGACTTTGGCTCACCGCAACGGCGAGATGACCAAGACCAAGATCAAGGAGCTGCATACGTTTGAAGGTATGGGCAGGAAGCGTGTAGCCGAGGTGGGCTCTGGCGATATCTGCGCCATCGTGGGCTTAGACAGTTTCGAGATTGGCGACACCATCTGCGACTTCGAGAATCCTGAGGCGCTGCCTCCTATCACGATAGACGAGCCTACCATGAGTATGCTCTTCACCATCAACGACTCTCCTTTCTACGGTCAGGAGGGCAAGTATGTGACTTCACGCCATATCCAGGACCGCCTGGAGCGTGAGCTCGACAAGAACCTGGCGTTGCGTGTCGATAAGGCTGAGGTGGAGGGCAAATGGATTGTGTCCGGGCGTGGCGTGCTGCATCTCTCTGTGCTCATCGAGACCATGCGCCGTGAGGGCTATGAGCTGCAGGTAGGCCAGCCGCAGGTGATTATGAAGGAGATTGACGGCGTGAAGTGCGAGCCTGTGGAGGAGCTCACCATCAACGTGCCGACCGACTACAGCAGTAAGATTATAGATATGGTGACCCGCCGCAAGGGTGACTTGCTGAAGATGGAAGACGGTGGGGCTGACCGTGTGAACCTGGAGTTCAGCATCCCGTCAAGAGGCATCATTGGCCTGCGTACCAATGTGCTGACCGCTTCTGCCGGCGAGGCCATCATGGCGCACCGCTTCAAGGAATACCAGCCTTATAAGGGCGACATCATCCGCCGTATCAACGGCTCCATGGTGGCGATGGAGACGGGTACGGCTTTCGCTTACGCGCTGGATAAGCTGCAAGACCGCGGCCGTTTCTTCATCTTCCCGCAGGATGAGGTGTATGCCGGTCAGGTGGTGGGCGAGCATGTACACGAGCGCGACCTGGTGATCAATGTCACCAAATCAAAGAAGCTGACCAATATGCGTGCCTCCGGTTCCGATGACAAGGTAAGGCTCACGCCTCCTGTGCAGTTCTCGCTGGAAGAGGCGCTGGAGTATATCAAGGAGGATGAATATGTGGAGGTGACTCCCAAGTCAATGCGTATGCGTAAGATTATCCTCGACGAGATTGAGCGCAAGCGTGCCAACAAAGAATAATTGACAATTAGCCCTGCGGTATAGGGCGTAAAGATGTACGAAAATGAGAGGGGGTGTCCGAAAGCGGACACTCCTTTTTATTTGCCTATGCTCATTATCAGCAAGTTATCAGTTTGGCACGGGAATTGCTTATAGGAAGGTGAAAGATTGCGGCGTAGCCATCCGGATGGACATGTTCAATCTTTAATGTTCAATCTTCAATCATATAATAAAGTGGACAGACAGATAACAAAAGAAGAAAAAGACCTCGCTAAGCGTAAGAAGCTGATGAAAGGCGGCATTGCCGGAGGCTGTATCATAGTGGCAGGCATCGCACTGATGAGTATGATGCGTACCAGCGTTGACAGGGAAGAACTGACGGTGAGCGAGGTGAGCCGAGGCACCATTGAGGTGAGCGTGACGGCTACGGGCAAGGTGTCGCCAGCCATTGAGGAAATCATCAACTCGCCAATCACCACCCGCATCATGGAGATATATAAAAGAGGTGGCGACAGCGTGGATGTGGGCACTCCTATTATGAAGCTCGACTTACTGAGCGCGGAAACAGACTATGGCAAGCTGAGCGACGAGCAACGCATGAAAGCCTTGCAGTTAGAGCAGCTCAAAGTGAATAACGAGACCTATCTGAGCGACCTCGCCATGAAGGTGGAGGTAGAGGAGATGAAGCTGAGCAGCATGGAGGTGAACCTGCGCAATGAACGCCGCCTGGACAGCTTGGGCAGCGGTACTACCGACCGTGTACGCCAGGCTGAGCTGGATTATAACACGGAACGCTTGGCCTTGCAACAGCTTCGTCAGCAACTCGCCAACGAGCGTAGGGTGAAGGAAGCTGACCTGAAGGTGAAGGAACTGGAGCTGAACATCTCTACCAAAAGCATGAACGAGATGCGTCGCACGTTGGAAGACGCACAGATACGCTCTCCTCGCAAGGGTATCCTCACCTTTATCAATACCCAGGTGGGCGCACAGGTAGGGCAAGGCAGTCAGGTGGCTATCGTGAGCGACTTGAGTCATTTCAAGGTAGATGCAGAGATAGCCGACAGTTATGGCGACCGTGTGGCTCCAGGCGGCAAGGCTATAGTAAAAGTAGGCGGCAAACGGCTGGAAGGCGTGGTGAGCAGCGTTACCCCGTTGAGCCGGAACGGAGTCATCAACTTCAGCGTCCAGCTGAATGAGGACAACAACGAAGCCTTACGCTCAGGCTTGAAGACCGATGTGTATGTGATGAACTCTGTCAAAGACGATGTGCTTCGCATCGCATCGGGCAGCTATTACCAAGGGCCTAACGACTATGAACTGTTTGTCTTCAATGGTGATGACGAGTTAGTGAAGCGTGAGGTCAGGTTAGGCGAGAGCAGCTTTGAGTATGTGGAAGTCCTGTCTGGTCTGAAAGAGGGCGACCGGGTGGTGACCAGCAGCATGAGTGACTATCGGGGCAAGAACTCGCTGAAAGTAAAATAAAGAAAGTCAATGTTCAATATTCAATGTTCAATATTCAATGTTCAATGTTCAATATTCAATGTTCAATATTCAATGTTCAATGTTCAATATTCAATAAAATAACTATGATTAAAGACTACATCAAACAAGCCTGGGAGCTGATGAAGCAGAACCCGTTGTTCAGTTCCCTTTATATAATAGGCACAGCGATGGCCATCTGCTTCACCACAGTGATGGCGGTGGCCTACTATGTGAAGTTAGCGCCACTCTATCCGGAGTATAACAGAAGTCGAACTTTCTACAGTGATAATGTAAGGGTACAGACTCCTGATAACATAAATACCGTCAACTCTGGCTTCAGCTATAATTCGTTGCGCGACTGGCTCTATCCGCTGAAGAATGTGGAAGCGGTATCGGGTGTCATACAGGAACCCGACGAGCATTGGGTACACCCTTCTGTAGGCAACGACTTTACTGCGAGTGCCATCTATACCGATCCTGGCTTCTTCAAGATTTATGAGTTTGAGTTTATAGAGGGCACCCCTTTCAGTCAGGCTGATTTCGACAGCGGTGTGCGCACGGTGGTCATCAGCGACAGGCTGGCTCAGCAGGCATTCCGGCAAACTACAGGCGTAGTGGGCAAGATGCTGAACTATGATATGAATGACTACCGTGTATGCGGTGTGGTGAAAGCGGGAAGCAAGTTGGGCAGCATGAGCTATAGGGATGTCTATTTGCCCTACAAGACCTATCCTGGCTATCAGAACACATTCTATTATGATGTCGTGGGCTCTTTTGAAGCCCGTTTCCTGGCGAAAGATGCTGCACAGGCAAAGGCGTTGCAGGAAGAGCTGGACGCTGTGATTGCCAATGAGAACCAGCAGCACAAAGGTGAAAGGACTGTTACCATGCGTCCGTTGCGCAATCACACCAGTATGGTGTTCGACGATGTATATTATGGCAATCAATACAAGGTGACCTTCTGGCTGCTGCTCAAGAAGTTTTTGCCCATCATCCTCGTGCTGCTTCTGATTCCAGCATTTAACCTGAGCGGTATGATCAGCAGCCGGATGGAAGACAGGTTGGCAGAGATGGGCGTGCGTAAGTCGTTTGGTGCCAGCAAGAGCGTGCTGCTCTCGCAAGTGATGTGGGAGAACCTGATACTGACATTAGCCGGAGGTCTGGTGGGCTTGATTGTAGCCTGGAGTATGCTTTTCTTAGGAAGAAGCTGGGTGTTCACTCTTTTCGAAGACTATCCCGATACGCTTTATGACAACAGCGTGACCGTGACAGGCGAGATGCTGTTTTCACCCACTGTGTTCATCTCGGCACTCTTGGTGTGCGTCATCATCAACCTGCTCTCCGCCCTGATTCCTGCCTGGAACTCATTGCGCAAGCCTATTGTTTCATCCCTTAACGAAAAGAAGTAATTATGTATAATTTAATATTCAAGAATATCTGGGCTCGCCGCAAGCGTAACGGATGGCTTTTCATCGAACTGGTAGCGGTAGCCATTGTATCATGGGTTATCTTCGACCCAGTGGTAGTAGGACTCTATGTGCGTAACTTGCCTATGGGCTATGATGCCGACCGCCTGTGCCGCATCTCCTTGGGCAGGTATTACGAAGGAGCCTCAGCATATAGTGCTGAAGCCGACTCCACCCTCTTTGAGGATATCGACCGTATGATGTATCAGGCCCGTAACCTGCCTGATGTGGAAAGCGCCACACAACTGTTGGGCTTCGCCTATCCTGGTTCACCAGGCAATTCCAACTCTGCCTATTGCAATCCTAATGACACTACCAAGCTGCTGCGGGTTTCTAACATGTATTACAAGCCTCGCACCGATTTCTTCAAGACTTTCGGCATCCAACCCGCCGAGGGCTATACGGTGGAACAACTGGAAGAGGCTGCTTTGCCGGCTAACAGTATGCTGCTTTCTGAAAACGGAGCGAACGAGCTGTATGGCTCTAATCGCACCAACATGCGTGCATCCTTGCCTCCCCGGTTTTTAGCAATGGTGCCCGATTGGAAAGACAAAGAGGTTACTGGCGTGTTCAAGCCTTTCAAGATGAACAACGGTAACCGCGCCATCCCTGTGACTTTCTACCGATTCAGCCCGGATGATAATAATGGAACAGAAGTGCCTAATCAGACTTTTCTCTTGGTGCGTGTGAAAGAGGGGGTAAATCTGGATAAATTCATCGACAACTTCAATGAGAACGGCATAAAGCAACTTCACAGCGGCAACCTCTATGCCCGCAGCATCAAGAAATTCAGTTCGGTCATGGAGGATAGAGACAAATATTACCTCAATGCGATGCACATGAGATATGTGTTGGCGGCATTCTTCATGATCAGCCTTTGCTTGGGTGTGATAGGAACCTTCTGGCTGCAGACCAAAGTGAGGAAGGAAGATGTAGGCGTGATGTTGTCCTTCGGTGGTACACCTAAGACAATCATGGGTATGCTGATGGGAGAGGGAGTATTGCTTACCACCATCGCTGTTGTCATAGGTTGCCTCATCTATATGCAGTATGGCATCAGCGAGGGCTTGGTGAATGATTACCTCTGGGGAGGAGCTCGGGCAGACTCGCCGATGGTAGCTGATTCCTGGATAGACAGCTTCCCCCAGCATTTCCTTATCGTGAGCGGCATCATCTGGCTGATTATGACCATTGTGGTACTGATCGGCATCTATATCCCGGCACACAAGATCAGTCATATCCTGCCGACAGAGGCTTTGAGAGACGAGTAATAATTAAAAGAAAACTTAAAATAACCGGGCATTGAGGCTTGAGTATAATCCGCATGGCAAATTTTCAATGTTCAATTTTCAATGTTCAATAAAATAAAAGATCATGGAGACAATTATCGAATTAAAGGGTATCAATAAGATATACCGTACAGACGAAGTGGAAACGCAGGCATTGGAGAAT
Source organism: Bacteroidaceae bacterium (assembly GCA_017471185.1). Taxonomy (GTDB): domain Bacteria; phylum Bacteroidota; class Bacteroidia; order Bacteroidales; family Bacteroidaceae; genus Bacteroides. The sequence continues at coordinate 60,015 of JAFUVZ010000049.1, read as the reverse complement.
GTAAACCTGCAAGTAAACAAGGGCGAGTTCCTCAGCATCATGGGACCATCTGGCTGTGGCAAATCCACCTTATTAAATATCATGGGCTTGCTCGATGCGCCTACCTCTGGCAGTGTGCTGATTGACGGCACAGCTACTGAGAAACTGAGCGACAAGGCGTTGGCGGCTTTCCGTAATGAGAAATTGGGCTTTGTGTTCCAAAGCTTCCACTTGATCAACTCCCTCAACGTGATCGACAACGTGAAGATTCCTCTGCTCTATCGCAAGATGTCGGGAGCCAAGCGTGAGGAACTGGCGAAGCAGGTGTTGGAGCGAGTGGGCCTGAGCCATCGTATGCGCCACATGCCCACCCAGTTGAGCGGTGGTCAGTGTCAGCGTGTTGCTATCGCCAGAGCTATTGTCGGCAATCCAGAGATTATCCTGGCCGATGAGCCAACCGGTAACCTGGATAGCAAGATGGGTGCTGAGATTATGGAACTGCTGCATGAGCTAAACAAGCAAGACGGGCGCACTATCGTGATGGTAACCCACAATGATGCGCAAGCCAAACTGACCGACCGCACCATCCGCTTCTTCGATGGCCGTCAGGTGGAATAATGTTAACCTTTTAACCATTGGGAGTAATATGATTAAGATTTATGTCAAACAAGCCTGGCAGATGATGAAGCAGCAGAAGCTGTTCAGCACCATTTATATAATAGGTACGGCCTTGGCCGTGTGCTTCACGCTGGCGGTAGTGTATTCCGTCTATATCAGGGTAGCAGGGTTCTATCCTGACTATGATAAGGCGAATACTTATAAAATGCTTCCCATCCAAGTGACGATGGCAGACGGCAAGAAGTCTATGGTATATCGTCTTTCTCACCAGACGGTGAACGACTGGTTCCGTTCATTGAAAGATGTGGAAGGGGTGACAGCCTTGTATCAGACTTATGAAAGTAAGTTCGTGAAGTTGCCAGAAGGCAAGGGCGACTATTCTATCTACTCCAAGTTTACCGACCCAGACTTCTTCAAGGTTTGTAGTTTCACCTTTGTGGAAGGAGCGCCCTTTACTGAGGAAGATTTTCGAAGCGGCATCCGTAATATCGTGATTACCGATATGCTGGCAAAGCGGATATTCGGGACAGATCGTGGTTTGGTAGGCAAAGAGCTCAACATCTCGTTTGAGGATTACCGCATCTGTGGGGTAGTGAAGGCTCCCAGTACAGCCAGTTCATTTGGCTTTGCTCATGTGTATTTCCCCTATACTTCAGAGCCAGGCTATAATGCTTTGGATGAGAATATGCCAATATCCGGCTCGCTCACGGTCTATCTGGTAATGAAAAATAAGGCTCAGCGTGACGCTGTTTGGGAGCAGCTACAGGCAAGAATCCGTGAGTTCAACCAAGCTAACCAAGGCATTATGCAGCTTGAATTAAACCAGAGGCCTATGTCTAATAGCCAGACAACGCTTCATTATATGTATTATCAAGACGAACAATACAGCAAGTTCAATCTATGGGAGGTGGTGCGCTACTACATCTACCTGATGTTCCTGCTGCTTATTGTGCCAGCCATTAATTTGAGTGGAATGATCAGCAGCCGCATGGAAGACAGATTGCCGGAGATGGGAGTAATGAAGTCGTTTGGTGCCAGCAAGAGCAGACTGCTTGGGCAAGTATTGTGGGAGAACCTGCTGCTTACCTTTATTGGCGGTCTCTTAGGATTGTTATTCCTTTGGGGAGGATTGGTGATTGCCAAGAACTGGATATTCTCTTTGTTTTATTTGTGGGGAATTGACATACGGCCATCTGCAGAAATACCTTTTGAGGTACCGTCTGAAGTGATGTTCTCACCCCTGTTGCTGATAGCGGTGTTGTTGATTTGCGTAGCGGTCAATGTACTTTCTGCATTGATACCTGCTTGGTATGCTTTACGTAAGCCCATTGTTTATTCCATTAACCAAAAAGATTGAGGAGGAACCGCTATGTTCAAAATGATATTGAAAAACCTGTGGGCAAGACGCTGGCGTAACGGATGGCTCTTTGCCGAACTGATAATTGTGGCGGTAGTGGCGTGGAACGTCATTGACCCAATCATTGTGGATTCATGGGTAGTATCTCAGCCTATGGGCTTTGAAACCAACCGCGTGTGTATGGTCAATATTGTCACTTATCCTAAAGCCTCGCCTCAGTATAAGGCCGAAAACGACTCAACCATCATAGATGACTATATGAGATTAAGGGATGCCGTCCGCAGAATTGATGGGGTGGAATATGCCACCGTAGTACCCAGGATGCTAAACATACCAAGCACAATGCGACAGATTGGCACAACCTTTATCAATGAGCAGAATAAGGAAAATAAAGCGGCAGGATACATTATGGCCTATATGCCAGGCACCGACTATTTTGAGACTATGGGCATCAAGCCACTTCCTGATAAGACCTTACAGGAAACCATTGGAGGTGCATTGTCAGAGAAGCAATTCATCATCACCGAAACAGCAGCAAAGATGTTATTTGGCGGTAACCGTTTGCCTCAGCCTGTGATAAATGCACAATGGCGTGATACTACTACTGCAGAGGTGGTGGGTGTGTTGCCAGACATGAAATACAGGTTGAACTTCAGACCTACGCCTATGTTCTTCGTACCAATGCTTAAGCCAGAAGATACCTCACTGATTATGTTACGAGTACGTGATGGTGTGAATATCAATACCTTTATGGAAAGGTTCAGGGATAACCATATCGCTAACTTGCAGATAGGTAACCTATATGTAAGCTCCATCGAGGATTACGACTCCTATATCTATGATTATGGGTGGGGCAGTGCAGAAAAGGGATATAATATGCATATCACCCTGCTCATCTTCTTCTTCCTCAGCTTGGGCTTGGGGGTAACAGGAGCTTTCTGGCTGCAGACCAAGACAAGGCGCAATGACGTAGGCGTGATGAAGGCGTATGGCGCCCATAAATGGCAAATAATGAGGATGCTTTTAGGTGAAGGCGCTGTGCTCACTACGGCAGCATGGCTCATCGGATGCTTCATCTACTGGAACTATGCCCGCTTGGAGGGAATATATAGCGAAATCCCTTTTGCAGGATTGAAGCCTGCTCCCTCGTGGCTGGATAGTTTCTCCCTGCACTTCTGCATCACCTCATTGGTGTTGTATGTAGTGATGCTGTTGGTGGTACTGATTGGAATCTATATTCCTGCGAGGAATATCAGTCGTATTTTGCCAACAGAGGCATTAAGAGACGAATAAAGAAAAAACAGAATGACTATGAAAAGAATACTCTATTCCTTATTAACCTTGATGAGCACCCTTTCGTTGCATGCTCAGGTGGAGACCTCGGTGAGGCCAATCTCGCTCGACGAGGCCATCCGCCTGGCAAGGGTGCAGAGTGTGGATGCTGCGGTAGCCCTCAATGAGCTGAAGACGGCTTATTGGGAGTACCGCACATACCAGGCAGAGTTACTGCCGGAGGTGAACTTCAAGGCTACTTTGCCATCCTATAACAAGAGTTATACCGCCTATCAGAATGATGCGGGCGAATACAGCTACCTGCGTAGCGACTATATGCGGATGAGTGGTGAACTGAGCATCGACCAGAATATCTGGCTCACAGGCGGTACGCTCTCGCTGAATACGTCTTTGGATTACCTGAAGCAGTTTACGGGCAGTAAGGACCACAGTTTCATGACGGTGCCTATCGCCCTGACCTTGAACCAGCCCATCTTCGGGGTGAACCGCATCAAGTGGGACCGTCGTATTGAGCCAGTGCGCTACAAGGAGGCGAAAGCGGCCTTCCTGAGTGCGACAGAAGATGTGACTATCTCTACCATCAACCTGTTCTTCAACCTCCTTTTAGCTCAGGAGAAAGTGTCAATTGACCAGCAGAACCTAAATAACGCCAACAAACTGTATGAGGTGGCGAAGGTAAAGCGCGAGATGGGGCAGATCAGTGAGAACGACCTGCTGCAGCTTCGCCTCAATGTGCTGGATGCTCAGTCGTCGCTCACTGACAATGAGACAACCCTGAAGAGCTGTATGTTCAAGTTGCGTTCCTTCCTCGCTATCAGCGAGGACGTGGAGCTGGAGCCTGTGGTGCCAGAGACAGCTCCTTCTGTAGAACTCTATTATGATGATGTGTTGCAGAAGGCATTGCAGAACAACTCGTTTGCCAAGAACATCCAGCGCAGGCAGCTGGAAGCCGATTATGAGGTGGCGAAGGCACGGGGGAACTTGAGAGAGATTCAGCTTTATGCCCAGGTGGGCTTGACGGGCACCGACCATACCTTCCGCTCTGCATACGATGGATTGAAGTCGAATCAGATTGTGGAGGTGGGCTTGAAGATCCCTATCCTCGACTGGGGCAGACGCAAGGGACAGGTGCGTGTGGCGAAGAGCAACCGTGAGGTTACGGAGAGCAAGCTCCGTCAGGAAACGCAGGAGTTCAACCAGAACCTCTTCGTGCTGGTGCAGCAATATAACAACCAGCTGGCTCAACTGAACATCGCTGATGAGAGCGACCAGATAGCCCAGCAGCGTTATGCCACCAATGTGGAGACATTCATGATTGGCAAGATCTCTACCCTGGATTTGAACGATGCCCAAGTACGTAAGGATGAGGCTCGGCAGAAACACGTCAACGAACTGTTCTACTATTGGTATTATTACTATCGCTTGCGTAGCCTCACTCTTTGGGACTTCGAGAAAGGCACTAATATTGACGCTGATTTTGAGAAAATAATCAAGGGATAATGGAGAATAATAACTATCTTTGCAGTATGATTCTGATTGTTGACGATGATAGTGCGATACGTACCTCATTAGGCTTCATGCTGAAGCGGGCAGGGTATGAGGTGCAGGCTGTAGCCGGTCCCAAGGAGGCCATGGAGATTGTCCGTAATGAAGAGCCTCGTCTGATACTGATGGACATGAACTTCTCGCTTTCCACTACTGGCGAGGAAGGGTTGACCTTGCTCAAGCAAGTGAAACTGTTCCGTCCTGAAGTACCGGTCATACTGATGACGGCTTGGGGAAGTATCAACCTGGCTGTGCTGGGTATGCAGGCTGGAGCGTTCGACTTTGTGACCAAACCCTGGAACAATGTCGCCCTTATGCAGCGCATAGAGACTGCCCTCCAGCTGACTGAACCCGCTTCCCAGAGTCCGAAAGCAGCGGTCAATGGTCAACGCCCTGCAGTCAACGAGGTTTTCGACCGTAGCTTCATCATAGGCGAGAGCCGTGCCCTGAACGATGTGCTGAAGGTGGTAGAACGCATCGCCAAGACCAACGCTTCAGTCTTGATAACGGGTGAGAGCGGAACTGGCAAGGAGCTGATTGCTGAGGCTATTCATCGTAACAGCAAGCGTGCAGACAAGCCTTTCGTGAAGGTAAACTTAGGCGGCATTTCCCAAAGCCTGTTTGAGAGTGAGATGTTCGGACATAAGAAAGGAGCTTTTACCGATGCTGTGGCTGACAGGAAGGGACGCTTCGAGCTGGCTGACAAGGGCACCATCTTCTTAGACGAGATTGGCGAGCTTGACCTGAGTTGTCAGGTAAAGCTGCTGCGTGTCTTGCAGGAACAGACGTTCGAACCATTGGGCGAGAGCAAGCCCAAGAAAGTGGATATACGTGTGGTAAGCGCCACCAACGCCAACTTGCAGCAGATGGTGCAGGACAAGACCTTCCGTGAGGATCTGTTCTATCGCATCAATCTGATAACCATCCATCTGCCCGCCTTGCGTGAGCGAAAGGAGGACATTCCTCTCTTGGCAGCTCATTTCGCTAAGAAACAGTGCGATGCCAATGGATTGCCCCCTGTAGAGATCTCGCAGCAAGCAAGCGAATGGCTGATGACCTTGCCTTTTCCTGGCAATATCCGTGAGCTGAAGAACTTAGTGGAGCGTACCTTACTGGTGAGTACGAATGATGTGCTTCAGGCTGAGGACTTCATGAGGCAATATCAAGGAACGGGCCAGATGCAGTCGGCTGATGCTGACGGGCTGACCTTGGATGAGGTGGAGCGCATCGCCATTGAAAAAGCGTATGACAAATACCAAGGTAACATATCGCAGATGGCAGCTGCCTTGGGTGTCACCCGGCAGGCGCTTTACCGAAGGATGGAGAAATATAAGATAGGCGTATGAAACTCCGATACCTGTTCTACATACTGGCATTCCTGCAACTGGTGTTGCTCATCCTGCTGTTCTACTCTGCCGCCCAGAGTCAGGACACCTTATTTTATATAGGGGAGGGTGTAGTACTGCTGGTGCTGGTATTCCTCATCTATTTCTACTATAAGGTGCTCAAACCACTCGATGCCATCGGCAATGGTATGGATCTGCTCAACGAGCAGGATTTCAGCAGTCGCCTGAAGCCTGTGGGGCAACAGGAGAGCGACCGCATCGTGCAGGTGTTCAATAAGATGATGGACCAGCTGAAGGAAGAGAAGCTGCGTGTGCAGGAACAGAACCGCTTCCTCGACCTGCTTATCAGCGCATCGCCAATGGGAGTCATCATGCTCGATTTCGATGGGCATATCACGATGATGAACGCAGCAGCCTTGCGCTTCTTAGAGGTGAATGATGAGGCTCAGCTACATCGTAAGCTGATGAGCGAACTGGATATCCCCTTGGCACAAAAGATAGCGCGTATTCCGATGGGTGATTCCGAGACTGTCAGGCTGAATGATTCCATGATTTACCGTTGTAGCCACCTGAGTTTTATGGATAGGGGATTCGCCCATCCTTTCATCCTGATAGAGAGCCTCACGGCTGAGGTGATGAAGGCGGAGAAGAAAGCCTACGAGAAGGTGATACGCATGATAGCCCATGAGGTGAACAATACGGTGGCTGGGGTGACTTCAGCCTTAGACACGATGTCGGATGCTATGTCAACAATACCAGAATCAGACGACTTGCGGGAGATGATGACCACGAGCAGCGAACGCTGCATGAGTATGAGCCGTTTCATCACCCGCTTCGCTGATGTGGTGAAGATTCCGGAACCTCAGTTGCAAGAAGTGGATGTCAATGCCTTGCTGCTCGAAAACCATACTTTTATGGAGAGCGTCTGTGCGGGCAGGAACATCGCAGTCAAACTGAACCTTTGCGAAGGCGGCTCTCGGGTGAACATCGACCCCATATTGTTTGAGCAGGTATTGGTGAATATCGTGAAGAACGCAGCTGAGAGCATCGGCTCTGATGGCGAAATAACCATAACTACCCTTCCTCTTAGCAAAGGAGGGTATCCCGTAGGGGGAAGGAAACATGAGCAAGGCTTGATATTAGAGATTGCCGACAATGGCAAAGGCATCTCTCCGGAAACGGAGAAGAAGCTGTTCACGCCTTTCTTCTCTACCAAACCCAACGGCCAGGGCATCGGACTGATGTTCATCCGTGAGGTCCTGATGAAGCACGGCTGCACTTTTTCCCTCCGCACTTATCCTGACGGACTCACCCGTTTCAAGATTCGCTTCTCATAGTGTTGTCAGCTTTTACGGTTGCACAATTTCGAGGGTAGGACCGGCACCGGTTGTGGGGTTAGTTAATACAGACTCCACTTGAGAAGCATCGTAAGAGATATAGTCATACTGAGGTACGAACTGCTGCTGCTCACCTGCTGAAAGCTGTGTGTCGGGCACACCCAGACAAGACGTGACAGTCAGGTTGAAGTCGGCAGTACCGTGCCAGTCATAAATCGCATTTTGCCGCGCTGTCTCAGTGGTAAATGCACATTTCTCAGCATAAATGTTGCTATACACGCCATAGCCGATACAATACGTATAGTCGTTGCCGTTGTATAGGCAATTTACAAGATGAACCTTCCCGAAGCGTACACGTGGGCAGCGTTCGTTGCAACCCTCGCCCCACCAACAGTTAATGAACGTGCAGTTCAGACGTCCTGCATCGATGTCTGCTGTCTTGTTGCTGTTGCCGATAAGGTTGCTGTTGCGGTGGTTGTCGTTGCCACCGGTTCCGCCAGCCTTTGGGTCTATCAGGTAGCGGAAACGTGTCCAGCTGACGCACACCTGGTCAGAGCCGTCAGTGATATCGAAATTGCCATCAATACCGTCCTGAATGTCGCAGTGGTCCACCCATATACGAGTAGATCCCGTAACCGATATATTGTCAGCATAGTTAGCATCTATGTCGTAGGCACCAGGTCCCTTGATGGTAAGGTTGCGAATAATGACATTGTCGCTGCCCCGAAGCAGGAAGATGCCTGCGTTCTCATCGCGATGAAGGTTGCTTACCGTTGCTCCTGGCAGACCAATGATGCTTTTGTTGGAACCTACAGGAATGGTACTGTCGAGCGTAATTGCACCGCTGACATAAACAGTTGCCGACTCAGTTCCGCTTACGGCCTCAATCAGTTCCTCGGAAGTCGTTACCACAATTACATTCTGTCCTGCTCCGCCTGTAACGTTGGCTCCAAAGCCGACTGGGCGATTCATGTCGTATTCCGAAAGCACAAATTTAGTATCTACAGCGTTATCATCTTCTTTCGAGCATGAACTTGTCATGATAACAGCTAAAGTCATTAATAGGTAGGATGCAAATAAACTTATAGTTCTGTACTTCATAGTTACTATATTTATTATTAGGTTGCAAAATTATATAAAAAGAGTCAAACGGTCAAGAGTATAATTGTTCTTTCTTTGAACAGGTCTGAGTTGTACGAATGCGGTTACAAGTTTTTGTAAGTAGCCTCTGCAGTGTGTAGTGTTTCAAAGAAACGTATTCCGTCGCTCGTCGCAAGCATTCCCATCACCCGTGCTAATGCTTCCCATCGGTGAAAGGAATATCTCCTTTAGGGGTATGACAGATATTGCAATGACCCTTGGGAAGCATCGGGACGATCGATAGGAAGCCTTGCCCTTTCCAATAGGGATTATCAGCGCTGCCCATAGAGCATATTCCGATAAGCTCCGTGCCCCAGAGCTTCTTGCAGATACATGAAAGAGAGAGGGTGGATCTTGCGATTCACCCTCTCTTATGGATTATTAATCAATGTAAGCTGTTAAGTTCTTGAGTTCTTCAGACTCGCAAACTTATCAACTTATCAGAGCTGTGGGCCAGCAGCTACCAGAGCCTTACCAGCTTCGTTGGTAGTGTACTTCTCAAAGTTCTTGATGAAGCGAGCTGCCAGATCCTTAGCCTTCTCTTCCCACTCGTTGCGGTTCTGGTAAGTATCGCGAGGATCGAGAATACCCCAAGCTACACCGTCGAGCTGAGTTGGAACCTCAAAGTTGAAGTAAGGAATCTTCTTGGTAGGAGCATTGTTGATAGCACCGCTCAGGATAGCGTCGATGATACCACGGGTATCCTTGATAGAGATACGCTTGCCAGTACCGTTCCAGCCAGTGTTCACCAGGTAAGCCTTAGCGCCACTCTTCTCCATCTTCTTAACCAGTTCCTCACCGTACTTAGTTGGGTGCAGTTCCAGGAATGCCTGGCCGAAGCAAGCTGAGAATGTAGGAGTAGGCTCAGTGATGCCACGCTCAGTACCAGCCAACTTAGCGGTGAAACCGCTCAGGAAGTAGTACTTGGTCTGCTCAGGATCCAGGATAGATACTGGAGGCAGAACGCCGAATGCGTCAGCTGACAGGAAGATAACCTGCTTAGCGGCTGGACCTGCACTCTTACCGTTCACCTTCTTAACGATGTTGGTGATGTGCTCGATAGGATAAGAAACGCGGGTATTCTCAGTAACGCTCTTGTCGTTGAAGTCGATAACGCCGTTAGCGTTAACGGTTACGTTCTCCAGCAGTGCATCGCGCTTGATAGCGTTGTAGATATCTGGCTCAGATTCCTTGTCCAGCTTGATAACCTTAGCATAGCAGCCACCCTCGAAGTTGAATACTCCGTGGTCATCCCATCCGTGCTCGTCGTCACCAATCAGCAGACGCTTAGGATCTGTTGACAAAGTAGTCTTACCAGTACCAGACAGACCGAAGAATACAGCGGTGTTCTCACCCTTCATATCGGTATTAGCTGAGCAGTGCATAGAAGCGATACCCTGCAGAGGCAGGTAGTAGTTCATCATTGAGAACATACCCTTCTTCATCTCACCACCGTACCAAGTGTTCAGAATAACCTGCTCACGGCTTGTTACGTTGAAAGCAACGCAAGTCTCTGAGTTCAGACCCAGCTCCTTGTAGTTCTCAACCTTAGCCTTAGAAGCGTTGTAGATAACGAAGTTAGGCTCGAACTTCTCCAGCTCCTCAGCTGTAGGCTGGATGAACATATTCTTTACGAAATGTGCCTGCCATGCTACCTCAACGATGAAGCGAACAGCCATACGGGTATCCTCGTTAGCGCCGCAGAATGCGTCAACTACATACAGGTTCTTGTTGCAAAGCTCCTTAACGGCCAGCTCCTTAACAGTCTTCCAAACCTCTTCTGACATTGGGTGGTTATCGTTCTTGTAACCTTCAGTAGTCCACCATACAGTGTCCTTTGAAGTCTCGTCCATCACGATGTACTTGTCCTTAGGTGAACGACCAGTGTAGATACCGGTCATTACGTTAACAGCACCCAGCTCTGTCAGCTGACCTTTGTCGAAGCCTTCCAGACCTGCCTTAGTCTCTTCTGCGAACAGATATTCGTAAGAAGGGTTGTGAGCAACTACGGTAGAACCAGTGATTCCGTACTTAGTTAAATCTAAATTTGCCATTTCTTTTTATTGTTTTAAGTATAAATATTAGTTATAATCTACTGCACCTTTTATAATCGACTGCAAAATTAACATTTTTCTTTGAAACATTGGTGTATATTGAGGAAATATTTTGTTTCTTTGCATGATTTAATACTTTGACACCATGAAGATACATAATTTTGCAGAATCCAATTCTATCATCAACCATTATATGGCTGAGCTGCGTGACAAGAATTATCAGAAGAACCGCTTGACATTCCGTCACAATGTAGAGCGTATCGGTGAGTTGATGGCTTATGAGGTTTCCAAGACCTTGGAGTTTAAGCCTAAGAACATCAAGACCCCTTTGGGCAGTATCGATATTCCTTTGATTAAGCAGGAGGATATCGTAATCGCTACCGTGCTTCGTGCCGGCTTGCCTTTCCATCAGGGCTTCCTCAATGTGTTTGACCATGCCGACAATGCCTTTGTCTCCGCCTACCGCATGTACATCAACCGTGAGCATACCGAGGTAGGCGTGCATGCTGAGTATATCGCTACCCCAAGCGTAAAGGGCAGGACGCTGATTATAGCTGACCCAATGCTTGCCACTGGTGGCAGTATGGCAGCTGCTATTGAGGCTCTGCTCGAAGCCGGTAAACCTAAGGCTATCCACGTCTGCTGCGTGATTGCTGCTCCTGAGGGCATTGAGGTGGTGAAGGAAATCTTACCGGAGGATTCTACCATCTGGTGTGTCTCTATCGACAAAGGCATGAATGAACAGAAATACATCGTGCCTGGATTTGGCGACTGTGGTGACCTCTGTTATGGAGAGAAGCTGCAATCGTTTAGAAAAATAGCAGATAAAGCTAACAAGAAATAAAAAAGTGAGGCTCGTTAAGAGCCTCACTTGCTTATTAGAAGTTCTTGCGAACCACCTTCCAGTCAGGATATTTGTATTTCAGGAAATCATCATCGAGGAAGAAGGCTGCCTTGCTTATGTCGCCCTTGAACTGCCAGTCGAGCCAGTTCAGTACCGCCACGCAATAGCTGCCACCATTCTTTTCGTAATAGGTGCCGCTGTGTCCGTCAAGGGTGTTCATCATCACTACAGGCAGATCCTTGATGCGGTCGAAGTCTTTCTGTGCGTTAGGGAATGCCACGTCGGCAGGACCACCGATGAGATAGAACATCGGCTGATGCAGGCTGTTCAATGCTTCCTGCGTGACACCTTGCATCTCCATATCGCCAATACCCGTGTTCAGCATCACGCAAGTCTTGATACGAGGGTCATGAGATACGCCCAGTACCTGTGCGCCACCGCATGACTGTCCCATAGCTGCCACATGGTCGAGGTCCAGGCAATGGTAGTATTCTGATTTAGGGTCGGCGTTCTGGTCAGTCAGCCAGTCGAGAGCCTCTAACAGCATCTTAGGATAGGTCTCCTGCATAGCGGCTGGCAAAGGCTGTCCTTTCTTCGCAGCTTTGGCACGGGCCTCAGCCTGTTCCTTCATCATCTTCTCTATCTGGGCACGCATCTGCTCCTGGTAAGCCTTTACCTCTTCCGGTGATTTCGGCTCGATAACCTCACCGTTTGCTAACACAACCTTTGCCTTGGTCTCAGGGTATGAGAAAGAGAGCACATCTTTCCACTTGGCCACCACATCTTCTTCATCATAAGGACCTATGGCAATTGCCACATAGCCGTGAGAAGCTACCTCGCTGAGCAGGAAGCGCATCTCCACATTGTTGTTGGCGCAACCGCCGTTGGCATAGACGATAATAGGCAGCTTGCCTGTCTTTGCCACCACGCTCTTCAGGTTCTGAGGGCGATAGGTAGTGAACTTTGGGGAAGAAACGTCTTCCACTACCTCAGCCTTATAAGGCCCTGTACCACCGTTTTCCACCACTTGTTTACGCGCTGTCTGCGCATTTGCCACCCCTATGGCCGCAGCGAACAAGCACGCTGCCATCAAGATTCTTTTCATGATTAAATATTTTATTTGTTAATATGCGCTTCTATAAAGTTGATAGTGTTTCTCATTACCTCGTAGCTTTCAGGGGTGCCACGTCCTGTCAGTGCAAAAGCATGAAAGCAGTCGGGATATGCCTTGAAGTAGCACTCAGTACCTTGTTCAAGCAGCTTCTTCACCACTTCCTCACTGTCTGCAGCCAATGTCTCGCTCTGATCCCAAGCCAAGAAAGTGGGAGGCATGCCGTGTAGGTCGTCATAATAAGGCGAGGCGTATGGATTTTTCTGGTCTTCGGGTTGGCAATACAGATCGCCCATCCATTTCATTCCTTCTTCCGTAATAGTGAAATCATGAGTAGCAGCCCTTCTTCGATTGAGCGCACCGCTAAGGTCTATCAACGGCGAATATGGGAAAATTGCTGCAGGCATCTTTACTCCGTTATCACGGGCTTTCATGGCTGTTACAAGCGTATAGTATGCGCCAGCACTTTCACCAAGCAGGAATACAGGCTTGCCTGGGTGTTTAGAGATTACTGCTTTGTAAAATGCGAAGCAATCGTCAAGACCAGCAGGGAACTTATGTTCTGGAGCCAAGCGATAAGTTAGGGTATATACAGGAAACTTGCTCTCGCCTGCCAAAGCTGAAGCATATCCTCTGGAAGCTTTCGCATTTCCACAAATCATGCCGCCACCATGTATGTATATCAGGATAGCATCATCACGGGCACCTTGGGGCGTTTGTAACTCGCCTTCTATGCCTCCCATCACCACAGGCGTTATCTCGACATTGGGTTCAATAGCCAGGTATTCTTGTGCCATCTCTATGATCTGCCTTAGGTGAAAGGGGTCTGTGCTTCCGTCAAATTTAGCACCAAACCCCTGGTCAATCATCTGCTTGGTCGCCACCTTTACAGCTTCCATCTGAGGGCTTGCTTTACTCACAGTCTGTTGTTGTGCCATAGCGAATCCTGATGTAAGGGTGACCGTCAGAGTCAATGCTATGCTTTTCAAAAATACTGATTTCATTTTTCCTATTATTAATTAATGTAATTTTTCTATGCAAATATAATGAATAATAGCTAATGAATGAATAAATAATGTCACAAAACAGTTTACTTTGCGTATTATTATTGGATGAACCAAGAAAAACAGTCGCATGACGAAAGACGAGTACGAAATAGCGATGCAACGGCTCAGACCTGGGCTGATAGCTGAAGCCATCCGATATATGGGCAATGCCGATGAGGCTGAAGATATGGTGCAAGACGCCATGCTGAAGCTTTGGCAGATGTGCGCTCAGCTGAAAAGTCCGGTTGACGGTTTGGCTCGGGTTCTGGTCAGAAACATCTGCCTGGATTCCATTCGTCGCCGCAAACCAAGGGAAGGCATTGAGTATTTGCCCCCTGCGGCTGGGAGCAATGAGGCAGAGGAGCATGAGCGGATAGAGCGGATGATGCGGCTGGTTGAGAACTTGCCGGATGTGCCTCAGACGATTCTCAGGCTCAGGCACATGGAGGGAATGGAGATGAAAGATATAGCCCGATTGTTACACATGGAGGAGGCTGCTGTAAGGAAAGCCCTAAGCCGAGCCAGACAAGCGGTAAGGGAAAGGTTAATGGATAATGGATAATGGAGAATGGATAATGGAGAATGGGAAATGAAAGATTTGGCTGAAATAAAGAAATTGATAGACAGGTTCTTCGAGGGTGATACTACCTTAGAGGAAGAACAGTGGCTCTATGGGTATTTCAGGCAGACGAAAGAGTTGCCTGAAGAGCTGGAGGCTTATCGGAATGTATTCCTTGATTTCGATGCCATCGCTCTGGCAGATTCGCCTGCAGAAGAAAGCGCAAGGACAGAACAGGCAGCTGATTTGCCCGTTGTGGAACAGCCAGTCAGTTTTGCACCACCTAAATATCGGAACCTTTGGCTTCAGGTAGCAGGCATCGCTGCTTCAATTGCCATCATCGTGGGATCAGTTTGGGCGTATCGGGCATACGAGGGCATCAGGCTACAAAGTATATATGGTGGAAGCTATATGATTGTGGATGGCGAACGCATAGACAACTTGCGTGAGATTCTGCCACAGATCAAAAGTGCCTTGAGCCTGGCGGATGCCGTAGGTACCCCGTTGCCCACCGATCTGATTGACCAAGCGGAACAAGACCTGCTTGATAATATACAGGATGCCCAGGAAAGGGAACGCATCCGGCGATTGTTGAATCAATAATAAACATGGATATGAGATTAAAGACATTTATTTGCACGCTGGTAATGCTCTTCGCCACTTTGACGCTCTCAGCACAGAACGCTATCGACAAGGCGGTGGATGAGTATTCATCCATCGGTAAGAGTACATTCACTTCTGCCGTAGAGCGTGACCCCAAGACGCGCAAAGTGCTGAAGGTGGTGAAGGTGTTGCAGCCTACCGACCTTACCATCAACAAATTGCGCAGGGCTTTTCTCGATGAGCAGGAGAACGGACAATTCAGCATCATGACCAATGATGAGGAGGAAACCATGACCTTGACCATAGAGAACGAGAAGGAGAACCGTGTCTATATGATGCAGTATGTAAACCGCAGGGCATCATTTACAGACGGAAAAGTGACAATCATTATCAGATATAAACAATAAAACAAAATAAAAAGATGAAAAAGATGATTTTATGGGCAGCTATGACTTTGGCTGCTATGGTTAACATGCAGGCATCTGACGCCGTTAACGATGATGCCGTTGTCAGCAAGGAATACAGGCTGACTGGCTTCAGTGGATTGAAAACCAATCATGCCGTAAGGGTTCACTATACACAAGGTAGCACGTATAGTATCAAGGCTGAAGGCTCTGCCAAGCAAATAGATCGTCTCAAACTGGAAGTGAAAGACGGCTTGTTAGTGGTGTCTGACGAAAAGAAGGACAAACAGGGCAGCAATGAGAAGCAAATGCTGACGCTCTATATCATTTCGCCTGACTTAAACCGCTTGGAGAACAAGGGTGTATTGAACTTTGATACTGATAAGCTGAAGACGGGTGATTTCCAACTTATCAGTAGTGGCGTTTTGCGCTTGGATGCCCAGCAGATTTCGTGCCAAGAGGCCACCTGTGAATTAAAAGGTGTGTCTGAACTCGGCGCACATATTGAGGGTACTTTACTGAAGATGAATGACAGCGGTGTCACCAAAGGAGAATTAGTAGTAAAGACAGATAAGCTGGATATCCATTCAAGTGGCGTTGACAACATCAAGGTGGATTATATGGGGAAGGAGGTGTCTGTCAGGAAGAGTGGTACGGGCACCATCAGCCTTCAAGTGGATTGCGAGAAGCTGGATGCCACCAATTCTGGCGTAGGCAAGATTGTACTATCTGGCACAGCAGACGATACCTCCATCCAAAACACGGGTGTCACCAAGATTGATGTCTCCAAGCTCAACCGGTTCTAACTCTTTCTTAATATTACATAATCAGCTAAGTGGTAGTTGTTATTTTGACAGCTACCACTTCTTTGTATTTCCTTGACACAGGAATCGTGATGTCTCTCAGCATCACGGCATCGCTTTCTGCTTTCGTGACATAATTGATGTTGACTATGAATGAGCGATGCGTACGCAGGAAGCCGTCTTCGAGTATCTGCTCCCATTGCGAGATAGTGGTCTTGTTACGATAGCGCTCTCCGTCGAGGGTATGCACCCACGTCTCTGCATCATTTGACTCTACATAAAGAATCTGCTCTGTCAGTAAGGTCACGCTCTTGCGGTCGGAGTAGAATGTAATGCTGCTTGGGGTCTTGCCAAAACGCTTGTCAAGTTGTTTGCCAATGGCAGTATCAGTGACGAATAGCACTGCCAGCAGCAAGGTAAGGAATACTGGGTTGAGCAAGACGGAAGGCATCTCATCTGTATAACTCATAACCCAAATATGACAACACATCAGGAGCAGATACTCCAATAGTAGGAAAGAGAGGAACAGACACATAATGCCAGTAAGCGACTTGCGTGTCCGCTCCCATTTTACTTGTGGTAAGAAATACTTCATCGCCAGCAATACAGGTAGGAACATTGATGCCAACATCATTGCCTGCATGAACGTATAGTCCATGCTCACGAGGATAGAGGCCACCAATGCCAACTCCACCATCCAGCATCCTATGGTAATAAAGTACTTCATGCCACAAAGTTAATGAATAATCTGTAATCGCGCATCAGATTCGGGGCTTCTGTGCAACACGGATAATTAATGACACGAAATAAATGATATCTCCATAGATTAACGGTATCAATGCCATTCGGAAACCGCCATATACAATCTGAGGTTCTACATCCGTCATACTCATTGTCAATAATCCCACATACAAAGGGAGTAAAAATGCAAAAAATCCAAAAGCTAACGCTGCAAGCCCTGTTTCTTTCACCCAAGCCGGAGCCTTCCAGGCAGCAAAAAGCATCAGTACAAACAGGATGGTCAGTACCGCCATAAAGAGAAAGCCACCCTCCATAAATAATTCAAACACGTTCATAACAATTCTTTTTTGAGTTAGACAATTTCGTACCGGGTCGCGACCGATGCTGCAAAGGTAAGCACAAATGACACATCACGCCAAATTTCTTTGCTGTCATAACCCTTCCTTCAAAAGTCAAATCCCCTTTTGGCGTTCAGAAGGGGTTTTACTTCAAGTAAGGACCTCGATTACTTGAAGTAAACGTGCTTGTTACTTGAGGCTAATGCTTGCCTGCAAAAAGTCATAGACTTGATGTTCGTAAGTCATAGGCTTAACGTTCGTAAGTCATAGGATTGATACTTGCTAACTATAGGCTTACTACCGCTAAGCCTGCCATCAGCTACCGCTAAGCAAGGCATCAGCCGCCGCCTGATGCTCCATCCAACGGCGCCTGGTAAATCTATCACAAACGAGAATTTCGGCAACAAGTCTTCACTCTTCATACGGAGGCAATAACATGCAGTATTACAACAAGTTAAAAGTATGAAGTGATGTTCTGCCTCTTCATGCCTCTTCATAACACCTCATACAAAACCCAGTTATTCATAGCGTGAAGACATATGAATACCTATGAAGAGGTAGAACGTCGCTTCATGCACTTAAGCGTTTCAATGTCAACGCATTAAGATCCGTATATGAAGAGTGAAGACTTTTTTTGAAAGCGGACGTTTCTGCGTCATTTTTATTGCAAGTATAATAATTATAGTCGCAATAAAACTTTCCGCCCTCTCTATTTGTGTTTATTTAACAAAATAGTGACAGGTAATCTCGTCTTTTCATGCTCCAATTACGTCTTATACAATGAAAGGCGGAAAGAAATGAATAGCAACAAAAGATATAAGAGACTTGAGGCAGTGATAGAGCAGAACCAGGATTATTTGTTCCGCTTTGCTTACTTCCGCATCGGCAACAGAGAAGATGCGGAAGACATCATACAAGATGTATTCTTAAAACTCTTTGAAAAAGAATTCATCATAGAAAATGACGAAAGTATGCGGATGTATCTCTACAGAATGGTATATAATGCCTGTAACGATTGGCATCGGCATAAACAGCAAGAGCCTATCCCTTTGGAACAAGTGCAAATGGCTGATGATGAAGAACAGACATTACAAGAGGAATATAACCGCATCTGGAAGATGTTGAGCGTTTTGCCTGCTGATCAAGCTGATGTTATTACCATGCACCTGATTGACGGCCTTACCTTCGTAGAGATTGCCAAAGTGACGGGGACTCCAGAGACTACGATTAAGTCGAGGTTTAAGAGCGGAATAGACAAATTAAGGAAAAGATGGGAACAGGAGGATAAATTATGAATCAAAGAGATATTGATATGATAAGGACAGAGCTGACTCCAAAATGTGAGGTACACATTTCGAAAGACTTTAAGCAGCGAGTGTTGGCTAAAGCAAAAGAAGGCCGCAAACCACATAAAGTGATTAAGATGTGGCACTGGCTATCTGTGTCAGGCATTGCAGCCTGTTTGCCTGTAATTTTGATGCTAAGCCCTTCTCGCCTTACCGCCAGTTCGCTTTTGCAAAATGCCATCAGCTACCTCAACAACATTCACTCGATGGTGATGGAAGTAGAGATACGCACCTTACCCCAAGAAAACTTCAAGATGATTGATGCAGAAGAAGCGTTTGTCAACCATCAGATAGAGGTGGTATATGGTGACGAGCTGGCTTGGCGAGTAGATAAACAAGGCAGAATAGCCACAGGTATCAATGACAGTGCTTATACTTGGGTACCAGCCTACCAAGTGGGTTGGGAAACAGGGAAAGGCAAAGAAACCTTCTTGGATTACATCAGTATCTTGCTGGAGCCAAATAAGATACTGGAACGCGAATTAGAACTATCACAAAAGAGTGATGGTGATGAGTATTTGGTAAAGCGTGTTGGCAATGAGATACATCTGACTGTGCATGCATACCTGCATTATAACTATACCAACGACTTCATGCTCAACAAATCACTGAAAGATGCAGAACATATCAGGCACTACATATTTGACAAAGATACCAAGCAATTGAAGCAGCTATCTGTGAGTATCATCGTTGATGGCCAGGAAGTGGAAGTGATGAGGACTCGACATATCAACTATTCAGTAGCATTGGGAATGAATGAGGTATTAGCTAAGCCCACCGACATTGAGTTCAGTAATGCCGATTCCACACCCAGCAACAGGAAATCCATCCTTTCAGAAATGTCAGCCAAAGAAGTAGCAGAGAAGTTCCTCACATCATTAGGTACATGGGATACTGAGACGTTAGAGGAAATGATGCCTGCCAACATAGCAGAGATGTTTGGCCCTGTCTTTAAGGGTTGCAGGCTACTCAGTATTGGAGAGCCTTTCCAATCTGGCTCTATGCCTTGCGAGTACGTGCCGTATGTATTGAAACTACGTGATGACAGTACTACTGTTCAAAACAACCTGTCGTTAGGCAAGAATGAAAAAGGTGAATGGATATTTATGGGAGGTCTATAACTAATTAATAAATAATCATCAATGAAAGCATTAAAACTATTGGTGCTGGTGCTGATAAGCATCAGTACAGGGGCGACCTACGCCCAAAATGCCATTAGTGGCAGAGTGACAGACACAAGAGAGAAACCTATCAGCTATGCAAATGTGGTGTTGCTGCAAGAAAGAGATTCTCTCTATATCAACGGGGTGGTGACGGATAACGAAGGACGATTCAGATTGGAGTCTGATAAAGCTGGTTTCCTTCGTATATCATGTATTGGTTATGACGACGTGTTTGTACATCAGGCCAATGGAGAATTAGGAAACATACAAATGTCGGAAAGCGATAACCTGCTGGGCGAAGTGACAGTGAAGGCTAATCTTCCCAAAACCGAACTAAAACGAGACGCTTTGGTGACTACCATACAGGGTAGTGCCTTGTCGAGGGCCGGAACAGCTAACGATGTATTGGCAAGAGTACCTGGTGTCATCAGCAGTAATGGTGGCATTGAGGTATTTGGCAAGGGCACCCCACTAATCTACATCAACGGCAGACAAATGCGTAATACTTCTGAGTTAGATCAGTTGAGTTCGTCACAAGTGAAAAATGTGGAAGTTGTAACCAATCCTGGGGCAAGATATGATGCTACAGTCAATGCCGTCATCCGTATCACCACCATCAAGCCTATAGGTGAAGGATGGAGTTTTGACAAT
The DNA here is from genome assembly GCA_017471185.1 of Bacteroidaceae bacterium. Lineage (GTDB taxonomy): Bacteria > Bacteroidota > Bacteroidia > Bacteroidales > Bacteroidaceae > Bacteroides. Next base: position 39,737 of record JAFUVZ010000049.1, on the reverse strand, counting down.
AGGGCGGTAGCAGGCATCAGGCATTATTTCTACGGACTGGATGAGTTCAACTTCAACTATCGAAAGGGAGGATTTGATATCTTCGGTATGTTGGAATACAGCAATATAAAAGAACGGGTAACGAATATCACTTCACAAGAGACATTCCTTTCACCTCGCTTACTGCAAGATGGTGTTGCCAGGCGTTACAATAAGAACCAGACATTTGCTGGCAAGATTGGATTTAACTATGTTTTTAATGAGCGTCATTCCATAGGTGCCATCTATCAACCGGCATACCGTCCTACAAAACAGGACAATGAATCGTTTGCCACGATGACGATAGATGGAGTGCTGGACAATGAAACTTCAAATAACAGTCATGCCGATATAAACAATGTCAATCATTTATTGAGTGGGTATTACAATGGCAGTTTCGGGAAATGGACTATGGATATAAACGTAGATGCTTTGTGGAACAGAGCCAATGCCGACCAGCTGTTGAAAGAGACATCCACCCAGGCAGATGATAGGATTGTAACAACAGAGAGTGATGCCAAGAGTCGTATGTTTGCAGGCAAAGCAGTTGCAACAAGGCAGTTTGGCAAAGGCAACGTATCATTTGGCGGAGAGTTCAGCCATACCCACCGCACTGATAACTACAGCAATTTGGAACATATTATTAATGACAGCAAAACCCGTATCGAAGAATCTAACGGTGCTTTGTTTGTCGAAGTAATGCAAAATATAGGCAAAGTGATGCTAAGTGCTGGATTACGCTACGAACACATAGATAGTCGTTATTATGACCATGACGTGAAGATGCGGGAACAAAGCCGTATATATGACAATCTGTTTCCATCGGCAATGTTGATGTTCCCCATCAAAAACACAAGGGTGAGATTGAGTTATAACCGAAAAGTGGAACGCCCTGCCTATAGTCAGCTGAGCAGTAACGTGGAATACATCAACCGCTATACTTACCAGAGCGGGAACCCATTCCTGCGACCATTCTATCGCGATAATGTCTCTTTGGCTGTTGGCTACAATTGGCTGAATATGATGCTCGAATACAGCCATACCTCGGATTACATCATCACAGCTTATACACAATATGGCGACGACCCAAGCATTGCCCTCTTACAAAAGCAAAATGCTAAAAGTTTGAATCAGTTGCAGGCAATGGTATCTATCTCTCCGTCATTCGGCATTTGGCATCCCACATTGATGACAGCCATGATGGCACAGCAATTCAACCTGACTTTTTGTGGTAAAAAGAAAAGCATGAACCATCCATTAGGTATCATCCGCTTCAACAATGCCATTCAGTTGCCAGCTGACACATGGATTAATGCAGACTTTGCTTATCGCACGAATGGCAATACGGAAGATCTTTACATGAAAGGAATGTGGAAGTTTGATTTGAGTATCTATAAGGCATTCGCTCACGATAAATGGAGCTTGAAACTCTCTTGCGAAGATGTATTCAACACGAGTCGCAGCAAGGCTTGGCTCTACAGTGATGTTCGCAGGATATTCATGCATAAGATAAACGATACACGCGCCATAGAACTAACTTTCCGCTATAACTTCAATGCAGCAAAGAGTAAAAATAAGGGAACAGGTGCTGCTAACGAAGAACGTAACAGAATACAATAAATTGTTTTTAAGGTTATTTTCAACAAAAACGGCAGGCCTTTGTGAAAAGGTCTGCCGTTAATCATTTACATCCACTCAAGAACTATTTCACTTCCCAAGTGTCATTGGTCAGTAACAGTTCCTCGAAGTTGTGATAGTTCTTCTTTGCCTTGATCTCTTCTACTTGTGCATTGACTGCATCGTTGTAGGTAGGAGCATCTACGTCACGGATAACACCCAAAGCTACTGGGAAGTCAGGACCTTCCATCAACGCAAGCTTCAGTTGCACAGTGTTGTCCTCGCAATGAGCATCGTGAACAAGGATATCTTTCTCAGTGATGCCATTCTCGCCCAACTTCACTACCTTCAATCCAAAGCCTTCCTGCATCAGACCGTATTCATTGTTCTCACCAAAGAGCATTGGCTTACCATGCTGCAAATAGATGGCATTCTTGGCACGGTCTTCCTTTTTAGCCAAAGCATCGTATACACCGTTGTTGAAGATCATGCAGTTCTGAAGTATCTCGCAAACAGCTGCACCCTTATGCTGGGCTGCTGCCTTCAGAATCTCCACAGTGCCTGCTGCATCAACAGCTGCTGCACGGGCAAAGAACCTGCCACGCGCACCAAAACAAAGCTCTGCAGGATGGAAAGGATCTTCCACAGTGCCGTAAGGAGATGACTTGCTCACGAAACCACGTGGAGATGTAGGTGAATACTGCCCTTTTGTCAAACCATAAATACGGTTGTTCAACAGAATCATGTTGAGGTCAACATTACGACGGATGGCATGGATAAAGTGATTACCGCCAATGGCCAGACCATCACCATCGCCAGACACCTGCCAAACGGTAAGGTCAGGATTAGTCACCTTGGCGCCAGACGCGATAGCTGCCGCACGACCGTGAATGGTTTGCATAGCGTAGGTATTCATATAGTAAGGCAAACGGCTGGAACAACCGATACCTGAGATAACCGCAATATTCCAAGGGTCAACACCCAGTTCTGCCATTGCCTTGTGTAAAGAGGCCAGGAAGAAGTGGTCACCGCAACCCGGACACCAGCGGGGTTGTCCTTTCTTATAGTCTTTTGCTGTATGTTCGCTCATGTCTTTACTTCTTTAATGGGTTACTTGTTGATTATTACCTGGAAAGCATCTACCAAAGTACTGACGGTGAAAGGCTGTCCCTTCACTTCATTAAACTGGTAAGGTGCGAAATTATCAATCTTCATGCGCAGATAGCCGGCAAACTGACCGAGGTTCTGCTCTGCTACCACAACCTTCTTATAGCGCTTCAATACCTCAGCAGTATTCTTTGGCAGCGGGTTCAGATAGCTGAACTGTGCCAACGCCACCTTATTGCCCTTGTCATTGAGCTCCTTCATGGCAGAATACAAATGACCGTATGTACTACCGAAGCCCACAATCAGCAGATCGGCATCATCGACGCAACCTTCCACTGTCACGTCTGGTACCTCAATCTTGGCAATCTTCTCTGCGCGCAAGCGAACCATCAAATCATGGTTATCTGGATTGGTAGAGATAGCGCCAGTCTTGTTGTCTTTTTCCAGACCACCCACAATGTGAGTATAGCCTTCTTGACCAGGAGTAGCCCAATAGCGTACGCCAGTCTCTGGATTGCGGAAGTATGGAGTGTAGTTATCCTTCATCTCAGGAGTAACGTATGGAGGATTGATGCTTGGATAATCAGCCAGCTTAGGCAGCTTCCACGCAGACGAACCATTGGCAATGAAGCCATCAGTCAAAAGGATGACAGGAGTCATATGCTCCAAAGCTATCTTACAAGCCATATAGGCCTTGTCGAAGCAGTCAGTAGGAGAGGTAGCTGCAATAACTGGCAATGGACTCTCACCACTTCTGCCAAACAACGCCAAAAGCAGGTCGGCTTGCTCTGATTTGGTAGGCAGACCCGTAGATGGACCACCACGCTGAACATCTACCAAAACCAAAGGCAACTCTGTGATAACAGCCAAGTTCATGGCCTCTGACTTCAAACAAACACCAGGACCAGAGGTAGAGGTAACTGCCAAAGCACCAGCAAAGGCAGCTCCCACTGCTGATGCACAGCCTGAGATTTCGTCTTCACATTGCATAGTGATAACACCCATTGACTTGTGCTTAGCCAACTCATGCAGGATATCAGTAGCAGGGGTGATAGGATATGAGCCGAGAAACAACTTCTTGCCAACCTTCTCAGCTGCTGCCATCAAACCGTATGCAGTAGCCTTATTGCCTGTTATATCCATATATTTGCCAGGCACGGTTACCTTGCTCTCGATACGGTAGGTGTGAGCCACTGATGAATGAGTGTTGTGGCCATAGTCGTAGCCAGCATGTATAACTTTTATATTGGCTTCTGCTATAGCAGGTTTCTTAGCAAACTTCTCACGAATGTAATTCTCAGCCAATTTGAGGTCACGGTTGAACAGCCAGCAAACCAAGCCAACGGCAAACATATTGCGGCACTTCAGCATAGACTTATTGTCCATACCGCTGTCAGCCAGACACTCTTGCACGAGCTTGGTGATAGGTGCAGCGATTACATCCTGCTTGATGCCCATCTCCTCGATAGGATTGTCTGTCTTAAACTCGGCTTTCTGCAAGTCGGCAGCTTTAAAGGCGTCTGTATCGATGATGATGCAGGCGGTTGACTTTGCGAACTTATATTGTGTCTTGAGCGCAGCAGCGTTCATAGCCACCAATACGTCGCACTGGTCACCAGGTGTATAAACCTTGTTTGCTCCCACATGTACCTGGAAACCTGATACACCCGTCAGCGAACCTTGCGGAGCGCGGATGTCGGCTGGATAGTCGGGGAAAGTACTGATATCATTTCCTACAGTAGCGGATACTGTTGAGAAGATGTTACCGGCGAGCTGCATACCGTCGCCAGAGTCTCCTGAGAACCGGACAACTACTTGTTCCAGCTCTTTGACTTCAATCTCGTTAGCCATAAAGAATGTATTTGAATATATATTTGGTAGTCCCGCCGGGAATCGAACCCGGATCTAAGGTTTAGGAAACCTCCATTCTATCCATTGAACTACAGGACCTACGTGCCTTTGACCGTTGACTGTTATAACCAAGTGTCAGTCAACGGTCAACGGGAATATTATTTCTCTTCAACCTTCTCCTTCTTACCGGTCATCTTGATAATCTGGTAAGCGATAGGAGATGCGATGAACAGGGATGACATGGTACCGAAGATAACACCCAGAATCATAGCGAATGCGAAGCTGCGGATTGATTCACCACCGAGGATGAAGATACACAGCAACACGATCAATGTACTTACTGAGGTGTTGATAGTACGAGCCAATGTTGAATTCAGAGAGTCATTGAATACCTGACCCAGCTCACGCTTGTGGTAAAGTTTGGTGTATTCACGCACACGGTCGAAGATAACCACCTTATCGTTGATAGAGTAACCGATAGCGGTCAGCACAGCACCGATGAAGGTCTGGTCAATCTCCAAAGAGAATGGCAGGATACCCCAGAACATAGCGTAAGCACCCAGGATGATAGAGGTATCAAGGATTAATGCGCCAGTAGCACCGATAGAGTATGCGATGTTATAGAAACGCACCAGAATATAGATACCGATAGCGATCAGAGCCAGGATGACAGACCAGATAGCTGAATAAGTGATGTCTTCAGCGATACTTGGACCTACCTTTTGTGAACTGATGATGCTACCACCCTGATAGTTATCGCGGTCGATGAATGTATCCAGAGAGATGTTCTGTGTCAGCAAAGGCTTCAATGCCTCATACAGACGGCTTTCAATCTCAGTATCTACATTCTGCCCGTCCTCGTTGATGCGGTAGTTAGTACTGATTCGTACGGTACGTCCGTCAGTACCCACAGCGATAACGCTCACGTTAGCATCTTCAAAGCTATTGGCAACCAGTGAACGAACATCTTCTGGCTCAACAGCGTTCTCAAACTGAACGTTGAAATTACGGCCACCAGTGAAGTCAATGCTTCGGCTCAGACCACGGATAGCCATGAAACCTATACAAATCAGGAAAGCAACACCACCGATAGTCAGCCAACGCTTGCGAGGACCCATAAAGTCGAAGTGGACGTTGGTCATCAAGTTCTTTGAAAGGCTGGTGGTAAAGGTCAGGTTCAACAGCTTATCCTTAGACATGAAGTGCTCATAAACCAGACGGGTCATGAATACTGCGGTAAAGAATGAGATACAGATACCGATAATCAAAGTAGTTGCGAAACCACGGATAGGACCTGTACCGAAATTGAACAGAATGATACCAGTCAACAAAGAAGTGAAGTTGGAATCGAAGATTGCACTGAAGGCGTTCTTATAACCTGCAGCCAAAGCATCTTTTGTGCTCTTGCCAGCACGAAGCTCTTCCTTCGTACGTTCGTAAATCAACACGTTAGCATCGACAGCCATACCTAATGTCAGCACCATACCGGCGATACCAGACATGGTCAACGCTGCCTGGAATGAAGACAAGATACCCAGTGTGAAGAACAGGTTCATAATCAATGCGCAGTTAGCGATCATACCCGGTACGATGCCATACATAGCGCACATATAAATCATCAGCAAAATCAACGCAACGATAAATGAAATGATACCGGCGTTGATAGATGCCTGACCCAGTGACGGACCAACGATGTCTTCCTGAACGATGTGTGCAGGAGCCGGCATCTTACCAGACTTCAACACGTTAGCCAAGTCCTTTGACTGCTCTGGAGTAAAGTTACCGGTAATCTCAGAGTTACCACCTGTAATCTCACTGTTTACACGAGGAGCTGAATATACATAGTCATCCAACACAATTGCGATGCTGCGCCCGATGTTCTGCTTGGTCAGCTGAGCCCAACGGCGAGAACCGTCAGAGTTCATGCTCATGTTTACTGCAGGCTTTCCATATTGGTCATATTTGTCGCTGGCATCCACCACAACGTCACCCTCCAGAGGAGCCTTGCCGTTGCGCTGGGTTGACTTGATGGCGTATAGCTCATAAGTCTGCTTCTTTGGATCTAAATCGGTAGGAGCAACACCCCACTTCAGCCGCAGGTCTTTAGGCAACTCAGCCTGAACCTCTGCCATAGCCAGATAGCGATTTACTTCAGCGGTATCCCGTGCGTTGGCATATGCCACAATGCTACCCTGACCCGAGATAACCTGCAGGATAGACAACAACGGATGCTCACGCTTCAACTGAGCCATATCAGCGCTATTGACATCACCACGGATAGCGGCTGCCAAACTGTCTGATGAGCTAATAGGCGCAACTTCAGCAGGAGCAGTTTCCTCTTCAGAGCCTGAAGTTGTCAGGATGTTATGCAGCTTTACGTCAGCAGACTGCAGATAAGGAGCTATATCCTGTGCTTCATAAGTCTCCCAGAACTCCAGGTTTGCAGAACCCTGCAGCAATTTTCTTACACGAGCAGGCTCCTTGATACCAGGCAACTCAACCATAATACGACCTAAGCTACCAGTAAGAGTCTGGATGTTTGGCTGTACCACACCGAAACGGTCAATACGGGTACGGAGCACGTTGAATGAGTTGTCAACGGCAGCCTTCACCTCTTCGCGGAGTACGCGTTCAACCTCTTGGTCGGTTGATTTCTGCGTAACCTTGTCCTTTAACTGCTGAGTAGCGAAAATCTGGGCAAGAGGCTGACCTGGAGCCAGACGGTGGTACTCTCTAATAAATAATGTGATAACGTCATCCTGACTATTGACAGCTTCCTTAGCGGCGTTACCCAATGCTTCGTTGAACGCAGCGTCAGTCTTGTTGTCAGACAGGACCTTGATAACGTCAGGCACTGATACTTCGAGGATGACGTTCATACCACCCTTCAAGTCCAGACCCAAACTGATTCCCATCTCGCGGCAGTCCTTCAATGTCCAGTTACCGAAGTAAACTTTCTCATTAGCCAGAGAATCAAGGTATTCCTGCTCTACTCGTTCATCTCCGTTAGCAATCTGCTTTGCCTTGTTGTCGTAATAACGCACAACAGCAGAGAATGACAAGTAGAACAGACAAACCAAAATCAGCAAGATAGAAATAATCTTAACAAATCCTTTGTTTTGCATCTTACTTTTGAGTTAATTTTATATACTTTTTATTGTTTTCCACTTTACAAAGTTGCAAAGATAGATGTTTTTTCCCATTTAACCACAAAACTAAGTCAAATATTTAATTTTTTTCTACATAAGACCATATCGGATAGTGATCTGAGGCATTAATTGAGGTGTCAACAGCGCAGTTTTTGGGTAAAAGCCCCTCGCTGACAAATATGTTGTCAATGCGGAACAGAAATCTGTTTCTGTTATATGAGATGCCCAGACCTCTGCCTGATAAAGTAAAGGCATCATTGAGTGGCTCGGTGAGTTTATGATGCGTATAAGATATAGGTGTGTCGTTGAAGTCACCGCAAACGATAGTATATCTATAAGGATGCTTTTTCAGATAACTGACGATGGAGTCTGCCTGGGGCGCCCTGATGGCTGAAGCCTTCGCCAGTTTCCTTAAAAGAACCTTGATGCCCTCTTTGACCTGCTCCTTCTCTGGCTGGTCAATCATATGTTCGTATATTTCTTTGTCTTCATCGGTAAGTCTGTTAGATTCCAAGTGGCAGTTGACGACCTGCAGGGTGTCCTGACCCCATTTCAGCAGATAGGCGGTTGCACCGTTGCTGTTGCTTTCCATGGGTATCTTTTCTGTTTTCAAAACGGGCAGCTTGGAATATATGGCGATGCTGCTTTTGGGCTGTTTGCCCTTTGCTTTGGTCGCACGGTACTTATAAGCCGATAGTGCATTGTCAACATCTTTCTGCGTGACGAACTTCTTGCTCCCACTTACTGAATGTTCTTGCAGGCAGATAATATCTGCGTCACTCGCTGCCAGATAATCCAAGATTTCGTTTTTCCCTTCTTTCTTTTGCTTACTGCCAAAACCCATTGTGTTGTATGAAACGATTTTAAGGCTTCCTTCCGGTCTTTCATTCACTCGTGGGTTTAGGGGGAAATAGGTATGTATCTGTCCATAGCAGGCGATGAGGCACAGCAGGGGAAGAAGAGACAGTTTGAATTGTCTGCACAATAAGAAGAATATAAAGAACAACAGATTTATGACTGCTAATACTGGGAAAACGAACCCTGCTAAAGACAAAAGAGGAAAGCTGACAGGATTAACCAACGAAGGGCTGAATGCCGAAAACAGCATCAGTATGGCTGCCATCAGAGCGATGAGCCAAATCATCAACATCAATAATCTGCCAAAGTTCCTCATCTTCAACGGATGCTTGCATTAAACAACTCTTTTTTCTCTTCTTCTGAAAGACCTTGGTAACCCGACTGCTTGATTTTGTTCCTGATCTCTTCGATCCGGCTTTCACGAGTAGAGTATTGCTTGTCTTCTGTTTCTTTATGCTTTGTTTGCTGGTTAGGCTGGTAACAGCCTTCATAATTCACCTTCATCTTAGGCTTTCTGGATTTCTGCTTTAAGGTAAAGGGTCTGAGCAAGAAGTCTGTGACTAAATTGATATAGTGTGTCAGGTCAGTGCCTCTCTGGAGAAAGTGGGAGAAAAAAAGGCCTCCTACGGCACCTCCTAAATGGGCGATATGCCCTCCTGCATTCTCGCCGGTAATGAACAGCAAGTCGGCTCCTATGACCAAAATGGCGAAATATTTCAGGGGTATGCTGCCCAACAGCAGGATGTTAACACGATAATTAGGCTCTCGATACGCTACTGCTGCTACAATGGCGAGAACAGAAGCAGATGCTCCAACCATGTATGAATAATCAACTACATCTGAGAAATAGGGGAAAACATTGAATGTAAGCAAGTAAAGCAAACCGCCACAGATGCCACCCCATATATAGAGACCTCTCAGGTGATGTGCTGTGAAGAAATACAAGAACAGTTGCCCAAACCAGTATAGCCACAGCATATTGAAAAGCAGATGCATTACCCCAGCGTGCATGAACATATAGGTGATGATAGACCACGGCTGTGATATGAACTGGCTTAACGAAGCAGGCAACTCCACCCAACGCAACCATTCGCTAATGCTCACATTGAACAGAAGCAGGGCAATCTGCATCAACGTAACAGCCAGGAAAATGATGGTGTTGATGAATATCAGCCTGATGTGTATGTCTCCTCTGCGGAAGATCTCCTTGAGGTCATTGATAATAGTAACCATTGTTGTTATGTTTCTTTCTCCAATACCTTATTAATATATAACCGAATATCATACCACCCAGATGAGCGAAGTGAGCCACATTGTCGAACTGGCTGAAGCCTTCCTGCAATTCGATGACAGCATAAATCATTACGAAGTATTTGGCTTTGATGGGCACAGGCAACGGGAATATGAAAATCTTATCTTCTGGGAAAGTCATGCCGAAGCCGAGCAGAATGCCATAAACTGCTCCTGAAGCACCCACTGTGGTCAGCATGTTCAAGTATTCATCCATGCTGATTACCGAATACCCAGTGTTTTCCTGCGTGTAATGAGAAAGATCTACGGCGTATTGCACGTATTGAACCAACTCCTGCACCAGACCTGCGCTTATACCGCATACCAGGTAGAAGAACAGGAAACGCTCACTGCCCCAAACCCGTTCCATGATACGTCCGAACATCCACACGGCGAACATATTGAAGAATACGTGCATAAAGCTGCTGTGCATGAACATATAAGTGAACAGCTGCCAGATCTTGAAGTCGCTCGCCAAGAAGAAGTGTAATCCCAGGTAATCGGACAAGTCTATGCCGAAACGGGTCTGTAAAACCACGGTTGCCAGATACATCAGTATGTTGATGATGAGCAGGTTCTTAGTTACGTTAGGTATGTTATTCATCTGTTTTTGTTTTAAATGCACTGCAAAAATAGCAATAAAATCTTTGTTTTAGCACAAATTGGGGTCAGATTATATTTTTTTCAACTTTTAGATGATTTTTTTCTTAAGTTTATTTGAAAATGTGGAAATTATGCTCTACATTTGCTCCCGTGAAAAGAAATTGATTATCATTCTGTCTAATAAATAGTAATATTAATTGAATAATTATGAACAAATCAGAACTTGTAAGTGCAATTGCCGCTGAGTCAGGCTTGACTAAAGCTGACTCTAAGAAGGCGCTGGATGCTGCTGTCGCAGCTGTTACTAAGGCTTTAAAAGATGGTGACAAAGTAACTTTGGTTGGCTTTGGTACTTTTGCTGTCGCTAAGAGAGCTGCTCGTCAGGGTATCAATCCTGCTACCAAGAAGGCTATTGAGATTCCAGCAAAGAGTGTTGTTAAGTTTAAGGCTGGTTCAGAACTGGAGCTGTAATCATACAGTCAGTCAGTAGGACTTTTGAAAAGAATAAGGAACATCAATGATTTGATGTTCCTTATTTTATATATAATAGGTGTAATCATAAGAATTCATTAATTTATCATTTGCTCATTCCAGAAATATCTTTTATCTTTGCACCCAAATTTGATGAAATATGAAGTTAGAAGATAAATTGACAGGCTCAATTGTTGAAGCAATCCGGACTTTATACGGGCAGGAAGTTCCAGCTGGTCTTATTCAACTGCAGAAGACAAAGAAAGAATTCGAAGGACATCTTACCCTTGTTGTATTCCCTTTACTTAAGATGTCTCGTAAGAAACCGGAACAGACTGCTTTGGAGATAGGAGAATATCTGACGGAGCATCAGTCCGCCGTGGCTGCTTTTAATGTGATTAAGGGATTCCTGAACCTCACTATCGCTTCTAAAGAATGGATCAACATGTTGGCAGATATCAATTGTCAGCCACAATATGGTTTCCGTCAGGCTACGGAAAACTCTCCGTTGGTCATGATTGAGTATTCTTCACCAAATACGAACAAACCACTGCACTTAGGACACGTACGTAATAACCTGCTGGGCGCTTCATTGGCCAATATCATGCAGGCTAACGGATATAAAGTGGTAAAGACTAATATCGTCAACGACCGTGGTATCCATATCTGCAAGTCAATGTTGGCTTGGCTGAAATGGGGTAATGGCGAGACACCAGAATCAAGCGGTAAGAAAGGTGACCATCTGATTGGCGACTATTATGTGGCTTTTGACAGGCACTATAAAATGGAAGTGGCCCAGTTGATGGACAAAGGTATGAGCAAGGAGGAGGCTGAGGCTAATTCTTCATTGATTAAGGAGGCTCATGAGATGCTGGTGAAATGGGAGGCCGGCGATGCAGAGGTTCGCGCCCTTTGGGAGAAAATGAACAGTTGGGTATATGCGGGCTTCGATGAGACCTACAAGCGCATGGGTGTGTCATTCGATAAGATTTATTATGAATCAAACACTTATATTGACGGTAAGAAGAAAGTGTTGGAAGGCTTGGAAAACGGACTTTTCTTCCGTAAGGAAGATGGATCCGTTTGGGCTGACCTGACTTCTGAAGGCCTTGACCAGAAATTGTTACTTCGTTCTGACGGTACTTCTGTCTATATGACGCAGGATATAGGCACTGCCCAGCAGCGTTTCAATGATTATCCAATCGACCAGATGATATATGTAGTGGGCAATGAGCAGAACTACCATTTCCAGGTTCTCTCTATCTTGCTTGATAAGTTGGGATTCAAGTGGGGCAAAGACCTCATTCACTTCTCTTACGGTATGGTAGAACTGCCTAACGGTAAAATGAAGAGCCGTGAGGGCACCGTGGTAGATGCCGATGACCTGATGGACGAAATGGTGAATACGGCTCAAGTAACCTCTAAGGGATTAGGCAAACTTGACGGCCTGACGGATGCAGAAGCAGCTGAGATCGCACGCATCGTAGGCATGGGAGCACTGAAATATTTCATTTTAAAGGTAGATGCGCGCAAGAACATGACGTTCAATCCTCAAGAGTCAATAGATTTCAACGGTAATACAGGCCCATTTATACAATATACTTATGCCCGTATCCGTTCTGTACTGCGAAAAGCGGGTGAAGCGGGGATCAATGTACCGAAGGATTTGAATCTGGATATACAGTTGAATGATAAGGAAGAGAGCTTGATTCAGCATCTGGCAGAGTTCCCCGCTGTGGTGACTGAAGCTGCAAAAGACTACAGCCCTTCGAACATAGCAAACTATACGTATGACTTGGTGAAGGAATACAACCAGTTCTACCATGACTTCAGCATCCTGCGTGAAGAAAATGAGGATTTGAAAGTGTTCCGTCTGGCTCTGTCAGAAAATGTGTCGAAGATAGTTAAGCTGGCTATGAGTCTGTTGGGTATTGAAGTGCCAGAAAGGATGTAAACTGCTGAAACAAGATAAACTCAAGAACTCAAAAAACACTAACCGATATATGCGAAACTTAGTCATAGTAGAGTCTCCGGCAAAGGCCAAGACTATTGAAAAGTTCCTTGGCAAAGATTACAAGGTAATGCCTAGTTACGGTCATATTCGTGACCTGAAGAAAAAGACATTCAGTATTGATACAGATACGTTTAAGCCTGTATATGAGATTCCTGAGGATAAGATGGAGGTGGTTGGGAAGTTGAAGGTTCAGGCAGGTAAGGCTGACTTGGTATGGCTGGCGTCTGATGAGGACCGTGAGGGAGAAGCTATCTCTTGGCATTTGTCGGAGGTGCTGAATCTGAAGCCTGATCAAACCAAGCGTATCGTATTTCATGAGATTACGAAAGACGCTATATTTAAGGCGATTGATAACCCCCGTGACATAGATATTAATCTTGTGAATGCACAACAGGCACGCCGGGTGCTTGACCGTATAGTGGGTTTCGAACTGTCACCAGTGCTTTGGAAGAAAGTAAAACCATCTCTTTCTGCGGGTAGGGTTCAGAGTGTGACAGTCAAACTCATTGTAGAGCGTGAGCGCGAGATTCAGAGCTTCCAACCCAAAGCGGCCTATAGAGTTGTGGCGGATTTTACCTGGAGTGACAAAGACGGCAAGATTTTTGAGTTGAAAACCGAACTGAGCAGGCGATTTGCTACCGAAAAAGATACGCTTGCTTTCTTGGAGAGCTGTAAAGATGCTCATTTCACAATTAGCCAGATAGAGAAGCATCCGCTTAAGAAATATCCTGCGCCACCGTTTACCACCAGTACGTTGCAGCAAGAAGCCAGCCGGAAGCTGGGGCTTACCGTTGCTCAGACGATGCGTTTGGCACAAGGCTTGTATGAGTCTGGAAAGATTACCTATATGCGAACAGACTCTGTGAACTTAAGTAGCCTTGCTATCAATACTAGTCGTAAAGCCATTGTGGAGATGATGGGTGAGGAATATGTGCATAACCGCCAGTTCACTACCAAATCTAAAGGCGCACAGGAAGCGCATGAGGCTATCCGTCCTACCTATATGGAGAATCCTACGGTTGAAGGCTCTGCAGCAGAGAAACGTCTTTATGATTTGATCTGGAAGCGTACCATCGCATCCCAGATGGCTGAGGCTGAGTTGGAGAAAACCACTGTGACTGTAAGCATGGATAATAATGGGGAAGTTTTTATCGCCACAGGTGAAGTGGTGAAGTTCGACGGTTTTCTTAAGGTTTATCGTGAATCAAGTGACGATGATGCCAATGAGGATGAAATACGCCAGTTGCCTCCAATGACAGTTGGTCAGGCACTCCAACGCAAACAGATAGTGGCTACCGAACGCTTCAGCCAGCATCCGACCCGCTATACAGAGGCAGGCTTGGTACACAAGCTCGAAGAACTGGGCATTGGGCGCCCTTCAACCTACGCGCCTATTATTTCTACCATCCAACAGCGTGAGTATGTGGTAAAGGGTGATAAACCTGGAGCGAAGCGTGCGTATAGGGTCATTACCCTTTCTGGTAATAAAGTCTCAGCAAAGACCGCTTCAGAAATGGCTGGTGCTGAGAAAGGTAAACTACTGCCAACTGATGTTGGTATTGTGGTCAATGATTTTCTGAATGATAATTTCCCCCAGATTATGGATTATAACTTCACTGCTAATGTGGAGAAAGAATTCGATGACATTGCTGAGGGCAAGGAACAGTGGACAGATGCCATGCGCTCTTTCTATCATGATTTCCATCCGATGGTAGAGAAAGCATCTGCTCAGAAAGGTGAGCATAAAGTGGGTGAACGCATGTTGGGTAACGATCCGAAGACAGGTAAACCTGTGTCTGTTAAGATTGGTCGATTCGGCCCTATGGCGCAGATAGGCTCTGCAGAGGATTCTGTGAAGCCTCGTTTCGCTCAATTAAAGAAGAATATGTCTATTCAATCGGTAACTTTGGAAGAAGTGCTTGAACTATTCAAACTGCCGCGTGTCTTAGGTGAGCATGAAGGTAAGACGGTTACTGTAGGTGCAGGTCGTTTCGGACCATATATCAACTATGACAGTGAGTATGTTTCAGTTCCAAAGACAGTTGATCCTCTTACTGTTTCACTGGAAGAGGCTTTGGAACTGTTGAAGAACAAGAAAGATAGTGAAGCCAAGAAGCACCTTAAGAAGTTTGAGGAAGATCCTGAATTGGAGATTATGGATGGCCGTTATGGCCCTTATATCGCCTATAAGGGTACCAATTATAAGATTCCTAAGACGGTAAATAAACCAGAGGCTCTTTCTTTGGCAGAATGCCGTGACATCGTAGAAAAAGAGATTGCTCGCAGGAACTCTAAAGAAACTTCTGGCGATGGAACGAAAACTGCCAGGACGGTGAGAAGAAGCAAGAGTGCGAAAAAATAGCATCTTTTACCGGCAAAGGTAATATAAACAAGCCCCAGAGAGCTAATTGACAAATTCTCTGAGGCTTGGTATAATAAGGTCTGTTTTATTTTTTCCAAAACCGTTCAGTTATGTCATCGAAACCGCCTTCTTTGTTCTGCCGGTAGAGCCGTTGGTTGGTTGTAGCCTTGCTCAGTGGCCCTAAATGGCGGATGTAGGGTCCCACCTTTATAAAATCGAAATCTGTCTTGTTAATGATTGAAGGGATGCGCAGCCTCCCACTATACCATCCTACCTTAAACTCCGGATACTCCACGTGGATATATTGAGCCAATTGGTTTACCTCCATGGGGGCGCTATCGCCACCCATGAAGGCAAAGCAGGTAATGTCTTTTCCATATTGGTTTACGAATGAGTCGATAGCTTCCGTGTTTAGAGGCAAGCCGATGTCCTCCCATAGGTAACGGCTATGACAGCCAGGACAATGGCAAGGACAATTTGAGATGTTGATGGCAAGTGTCACCTCATCGGGTATCTCCTGAAACACTACACCTGTATTGACATACTTCAGCATTTTCACAAGGGATTATTTGGCTGACGCATAATAACGACGGGCAGCCTCTTCCTGGCGTGGCTGTGAAAAATTGCTCACACGCTTCAGGTAGCCAATGATACGTGTCATATAATCCACGTTCTTAGAGTGGCAGTGAGGACACTCATGCAAGTATCGCTTGTCAATAGTACCACAATCGTTGCAGATGGTGTTAGGTATATTAAAGGTAAAGTAGTTGCAGCCTTCTTTGGCAGCCACCTTCAGCAATTGTGCATACTGATTTTTGCTCAGGTGTTCCTCCAGGTTCATATGCAGGGCTGAGCCACCGGTCAGATGTTCGATGTATGGCGTTCCGTGCAACTTGAACTTATCGATTATAGTAAGAGAGTCATCCTCTACTACGTAGAAGTATGAGTTGTAGCAGTCGCGTGGAACAAAATAGCCATCCTCGCGGTCCCACTTCGCATGTTTGACACCTACGTTCTCAGCAGGAATCATCTCGCAGTTGAACATCACTTCCTTAGTGCGGTACTGCTTGTTGTACTTTTCTATCAGACCCAGAATGCCCTGAACGAAACGCTGGTAGTCATCGTTAGGCGTAATCTTCAGCCCCATAAACTCAGCCGCCTCAACTAATCCGTTAATGCCGATAGTCAGGTATTGGCGAGAAATATTAATATAACCAGCGTCGAACAATGGTAACATACCGTGTGACTGCAGTTCTTTCAAGTTCTCGTTGTATGCCAACTGAACCTTGTGGCAGAGGTCGATTATCTCACTTAAATACTCCAGGTAGTCGATGCCGTGGTTTACAGCGTATTGTACACAACGGTTCAAGTTGATGGTAAGTACACTCTTAGAACCTGTTGACACACCACCGGCACCCAATGTATAGCTGAATCCATTGTCGGTAATTTCGTTGCGGAGTCGGCAGCAAGAACTCAGTGAGTCTGCGTTATCACTCATATATGTAAAGAAGGAATGACCTTCGGAATACATTTCAGCGGTAAAATCACCCCATTCTGGGTCCATACATTCTCCATCTTTGTTGGTAAGCAGTGCCATAGTCTCTACGGGGAAAGTCAGCAGGGTTCTGGTACGCTCTTTGTTGAACCACTTCATGAATCGCTTCTGCAGCCAAGACAATCCTTCCCAATCTGGCTTTGAGCCATCAGGAAAATAAAACTCTCCGAAGATGCTGTTGAAATAATACTTGTCGTAATAAGCAACGTTCCAGAACACTGCTTGGTAGTTGCGGGCACCAGTAGGCTGGTTCAGCGTATAGACAATCTGTTCAAAGCAGTCGGTAATCACTTTGTCGATGGTCCTGTGTTTCAGGCTTAGATCCACAACCTCATCTGAACGCTTGTAATAGTCTGTACCGTACTCCTTGCCGATGAAATAGTTCATGTACATCAGGAACTCGGGTGTGGCGCAGGCTCCGCTTAGCATGCTTGATACCATAAACACCATATTCACGAAACTACCACAGAAACTTTTCAGATTAGTAGGCGCCGTGCTGTTACCACCGATAGAGATGGTTCCGCCTATCAGCCAAGGGTACATGGTGATAGAAGCGCAGTAATTGGCGAGGCTCGTCTCGTCGTTCTTATATATAAAGTGGTGTGTTAGTTTGTCGATATATTCGTCAGCCAGTTGCTTGCCATACATCTTCTTGATACGATCTGTCAAGAGACGACGGTTCAGGCGGATGAAGTTTGATTTTGGCAACTCACCGATCAGAGTGGCGATATTTTTGTGTTCTACATTAGCGTTGGCATCATATTTTGAACCAGTAGCTGCATTCACTGACTCACAATAGTCTGACAAAAACTGCAACTTAGCTAAGGTTTCTCTGTCTTCAGAGTGCTGCTGTCTGTAAAGCATGAAAGACTTGGCTACTTTGTAGAAGCCTTCGCGCATCAGAGCTTCTTCTACCTGGTTCTGTATGTCTTCTACCTTGATGTCGTCATGCATGTCCAAATGACTTAGTATCTTGGAGATAGTACCTAAGTCTGCAGGTTGCTCAACACTCTCAAACGCCTTGACAATGGCATTCATAATCTTGTCTAATGAAAAGCGGTCTTTTGATCCGTCACGCTTGGTGATTGTAAAGTTTTTAATTTCCATGGTATATATTATCGTCTAATTATTCACACTAATTTGCTCGTCAAAGTTTTCCATTTGGTGAAACTTTTCTAATCTTTTTTTCTCAAAAGTTTCCCATTTTGTTTAAACCTCTATCATGCTACAAAATTACAACTTTTCTGTAACATTGTACTCAAAGCATAAGTTTTTTTTCAAATAAAAATGATGCTTTGTTCAAAATAAAGTCTTAACTTCGCTGCGCTAAATAATGTCAGATGGCTTATGAATAGTGGATTGGTTTGGATTAAATCATTGGTGGAGTGGCTTTTCCCTCGTTATTGTGCTGTATGTGGTGCAAGGCTTCGCGCAGATGAGCGAGCCGTCTGTTTGCATTGCTTGGCATCAATGCCACTCACAGGTTATCATCTTTGGAAAGAAAATCCCGTTGAGAGACTTTTCTGGGGGAAATTTCCATTGGAACGAGCCACTGCTTGGATGGTATATCAGCGAGGTACGCCTTATGCCAAGATTATCCATCAGTTTAAGTATGGAGGTAGAAAGACGTTGGCTGTTGATATGGGGAGGATGATGGCTGCTGATTTGCAGAAGGACGGTTTCTTTGAGGGGGTAGATTTCATCGTACCTGTGCCTTTACATCCACGAAGATTGCTGATGCGAGGCTATAACCAGAGCGAGATGCTCGCAAAGGGCGTGTCTGAGATCACTCAAATCCCGATTTTGAATGGTGTTGTTGAAAGAATACGTTATACTGAGACACAGACGAAGAAAAGCGGTGCTGAACGTGCCGAAAATATGAAACACACTTTCCGGGTTGCTGATGTAAACAATGTCATAGGCAAGCATTTGTTGCTGGTAGATGATGTTGTGACCACATCTTCTACACTGACTGCCTGTGGAGATGCTCTTCAGGCGGCTGAGGGAATACGACTCAGTGTGCTCGCCTTGGCTTCTGCGGAATAGCTGCTTCCGTTATCTTTTTTTTGCCTTCAAAAAAAATGGTCTATTTTTGGCGTTTTCGGTTTTTTTCCATTACTTTGTACATTTTAGAAAAAAGAGTACTTATGCGAAGAGAAATTATATTGGCTAATGATTTAGAAGAAGTCCCTCGTTTATCAGCGTTTATAGACGAATTCGCAGAAGCGGTGGAACTTGATTTCTCATTGACGATGAGTCTGAATCTCGCAATGGAAGAGGCTGTTGTTAATGTGATACAATACGCTTATCCGCAAGGAACTAAGGGTGAGGTTAGTATTTCTGCAGAAAAAGATGGTGAAAACGTGAAGTTTGTCATCAGCGATTCTGGTGTGGCATTTGATCCTACAGCAAAGGGTGAGGTTGACGTTGACCTGGGGGTGGATGACCGTCCTATCGGAGGATTGGGCATCCATTTGGTTCGACAGATTATGGATTATGTCAAGTATGAGCGGAAAGAAGGTAAAAATGTTTTGACTTTGATAAAGAATACTGCAAGTCAGGACGAAGGGGAAGGATTGTTGTAAATGGATGGAGTGACTACATTCTTGGGATTATCTATGCAGGTATGGCTAATCATCATTGTGGTGATGGGCATATTCTATATGTTGGTGCGTACTAAAGTACCTGCTGAAGTAACGTTCATTGGAGCGGTTACGATTCTGCTTGCGACCAACGTGTTGTCTGAACATGATGTCTTAAGTTCTTTCGGGTCAGAAGCTTTACTGGTGAATGGAGCGTTCTATATCGTGCTGGCAGGATTGATGACCACGGGTGTGTTATATTGGCTGAGCAAGCATCTTTTAGGCGATCCGTCTTCTTATAAGTATGCGATAATCAAGTTAATGGCTCCGTCCGCAGTGTTGAGCGCGATGATTGGATGTACCGAGGTAACTCACCTTTTCACAGACTTGGTGAAGATTTGGTCCCGCAAACTTTCTATCACGCCTTCCAAACTGCTGATTCCTTTGAGCTATGCGGCTACATTGGGTGGCATGTGCACTTTGCTGGGACATACATCAAATCTGGTGATTGCCGGTCTTTATGTAGAACAGACAGGTGAATCACTCAACTTATTTGCACCGTTTATACCAGGATTCATGTGCGTGGTGGTGGGTATCTTGCTGACGATGGCTTTGCAGAATAAAATCCCACCACGTGAGTCTCCTGAAGTTTCCTTTGAAGAAACGAGCGACTATACGGTTGAACTTTTGGTGCCGACTGATAACGAAGCGGTGATGAAGACTATTGATGAGGCAGGGCTGAGGAACGTAAGAGGAGGTTCTTTGATTGAAATCGTACGTTTCGACAAAGAAGTGATTTCGCCGGTACCTTCGGATGAATATATCTTTGGCGGAGACCGATTGATTTATTCCGGTCAGATTAATGAATTGTTGGAACTGAAGATGAGCCACGGATTAGTTGCTGCTGACCATCATGTCTATAATATCAATGAGATTGACAGCAACCGTAAGATGCGTACAGCTTACGTGAATTTCGGCAGCGAGCTAATTGGCTCACGTATGAGTGAGATAGATTTTGAAAAGCAAAGTGATATGGTGCTGGTAGCAGTAGCCAGACAGGGTAAACGTGTGGACGAACAGCCTCGCCAGGTGGTGCTGGAAGCAGGCGATACCTTGCTGCTGGAGTGTCCTTCGAAGAAAGATATTGACCTGGAGAACACCTACAAGCGTACACTGACGTTCTTTGACTCTCAGTTTGTGCCCCAACTGGGTTTGCGGACCATAGTCTCGGCTAGTGTCCTGGTGCTGATGTTTATGTTGTCATCTTTCCAGATAGTACCTTTGATAACATCCACTATGTTGGCGGCTGGCGCGATGATCTTATTCGGTTGCTGCCGCATGGACAGCATCACGAAATACATCGACTGGAACTATCTGCTTACCTTGGGTGCCATGATGGCGTTCTCCGTAGCAATCACGAAGTCGGGTATCGTGTCAATGATTTCAGACCCAGTCTTGGCTTTGTGCGCCCAGAATCCATACATTACTATGGTGGTGATGTGCTTCCTTGCATCTCTGATGAGTGAGGTCTTCAGTAATGTGTCTGCAGCTGCGGTGTTTTTCCCCATCATATACCATCAGGCTATTGCGTTAGGATGTAACCCTATGCCGTTTGTTATTGCCTTAATGACATCCGTGACCATCAGTTATGCTACGCCTCTTGGATCGCTTACGCACATGATGATTTATGGTCCTGGCGGTTTCAAGTTCACAGATTTCCTGAACTTGGGTATCTGGATGCACCTTATTATATTAGCAGTAAATATATTGACAGTGATTATAGTATTTCCATTGTATTAAATAACAAAAAATAGTAAAGAAATGAACACAACGATTAGAGAAGAAGAAGGCAAGATGATTGCCGAGTTTGCAGGGCGACTTGACACGCTCGCTGCCGTTCAGACGGCTAAAGATGTACAGCCATTGATTGATTCTGCCTGCCAGCAGGTGGTGCTCGATTGTTCTGCATTGGAATATATCAGCAGTTCTGGTCTCCGTATTTTCATAAGCATTCTGAAGAGTGTGAAGGCAAGAAAAGGAGAGGTGATTGTGCAGAACATCAATGATGAGATTAGAAAGGTATTTGAGATGACTGGCTTCAACAAGCTGTTTATCATAAAATAAACTGAAATCTCATAAAAAGTGAAGAGAGGGAAATGTTTCAAACATTTCCCTCTCTTCGCTCTTCCTCTTGGACTTGAACCAAGGACCCTCTGATTAACAGTCAGATGCTCTAACCGACTGAGCTAAGGAAGAATAATTTCAATAAATGTATAATACAAAAGCTTTATGCTTCGCTCTTCCTCTTGGACTTGAACCAAGGACCCTCTGATTAACAGTCAGATGCTCTAACCGACTGAGCTAAGGAAGAATTTTTTTATGTTTAAATCTCTTAAATGCGGTGCAAAATTAATAGGATATTTTGAAATATGCAATATCTTTGCAAAAAAAATTATCTCAAATGGAAAAAATAATTGGAATGGGCAATGCGCTGGTAGATGTGCTGGTTAGACTTGATGACGATGATATCCTAGCGCAAATGGCTCTGCCTAAGGGAAGTATGACGCTCATTGACGAAAATAAACTGCTGAAGATTAATGAATATTTCAATAAAATGCAAACTCATCTTTCTACAGGCGGTTCGGCTGGGAATGCCATACGTACGCTCAATTACCTTGGTGCAGACACAGGCTTCATTGGAAAGATTGGAAAGGACTTTTATGGGGAATTCTGCCGTAAGAGTCTGGTGGAAAGAGGTACGGAAGGACATTTGTTCGTTTCTGAAACTTTGCCATCAGGAGTGGCTTCTACATTTATATCTGCTGATGGAGAGCGTACTTTTGGTACTTATCTGGGTGCTGCGTTGTCGTTGTCTGCTGATGAACTGACGATAGACCTGTTTGAAGGATACTCCTATTTATTTATAGAAGGATATCTGGTTCAGAACCATGCTTTGATTAGTCGTGCGATGGAGTTAGCTAAGCAAGCAGGAGTGAAGATTTGCCTTGATCTGGCGAGTTATAATATCGTGCGTGAGGATTTTGATTTCTTCGCCTATCTGGTGGAGAAATATGTTGATGTCGTTTTCGCTAATGAGGAGGAGGCAAAGGCTTTCACAGGACTTGAGCCTGATGAGGCCGTCAGCCAGATTGCTCGTTGGTGTGATATAGCTGTTGTGAAAATTGGGGCTGAAGGTTCGCTGGTCTCTACCAGACATGAAACTATCAAAGTGTCTGCTCTGCCGGCTGTCTGTGTGGATACTACGGGCGCAGGTGATTATTTCGCTGCCGGATTCCTTTATGGTATGGTGGCTGGCTATAGTCTGGAGCAATGCGCACAGATTGGCTCTATAGTGGGGGCTGAAGTGGTGCAGGTAGTTGGTACCGAACTACCAGAAGAAACATGGGTTGAAATCAAACATAAAATTGCAAGAATATGAAGAAGTTGAAAAGTTGGCATTCGGTAGCCATGCTGTTATCTGTAGTGGCTGTTATGTCGTTATGGGGCTTTGACAAGGGCGAGAGCCGTGATTTCCAGATTGCCAAGAACCTGGATATCTTTAACTCTATTGTCAAGGAGCTCGATATGTTTTATGTGGATACTTTGAATCCCGACAAGACTATCCGTGAGGGCATTGACAATATGCTCTACTCGCTTGACCCCTATACCGTGTATTATCCTGAGGACGATCGGGATGAACTGGAGCAGATGCTTCGTAACAAGTATGGTGGTATTGGATCTGTCATTACTTGGAACGAGAATCTGAAGCGTTCTGTGATTTCGGAGCCTTATGAGGGGATGCCTGCAGCAGAAGTAGGGCTGAAGGCTGGGGATATCCTGCTGGAGCTTGATGGACAAGACCTATTAGGCAAGGATAACCAGCAGGTTAGCGAGATGCTGCGTGGTGAAGCAGGTACTTCTTTTACCCTAAAGGTAGAACGCCCTGGCGAGAATAATAATCTCACGTTTAACATCGTACGCCGTTATATTGAATTGCCGCTCATCCCCTATTATGCTAAACTGGATGACGGTGTCGGATATATCAACCTAAGCACTTTCTCTGGCAATCCCTCTAAAGAATTTAAGCGCGTATTCCAGGAACTCAAGAGCCAAGGGGCTACTTCTCTGGTCATCGACTTGCGTGGTAATGGCGGCGGCTTGCTGGATGAGGCGATTGAGATTGCCAATTTCTTTGTGCCTAAAGGTCAGACATTGGTGACTACCCGTGGTAAGACGCGTCAGGCGAGCGAGACTTATAAGACGCTGCGTGAACCGTTGGACCTGGATATACCAATCGCAGTGTTGGTAAACAGCGGTACTGCTTCATCTTCTGAGATTCTGGCTGGCTCGTTGCAGGATCTCGACCGTGCGGTAATCGTGGGCACACGCACCTATGGCAAAGGTTTGGTGCAGGCCACACGTCCGTTACCTTATGGAGGTACAATTAAGCTCACTACCTCAAAATATTATATTCCAAGTGGACGTTGCGTGCAGGCGATAGATTATTCTCATCGTAATGCTGACGGAAGTGTGGGGCGTATTCCGGACAGCCTGACTACCGTCTTCCATACGGCTATAGGACGTGAAGTGCGCGATGGTGGTGGCGTAAGCCCAGATATCGTGGTGGAGCATGAACAGACACCCAATATCGTGTATTACCTGACTCGCGATAATCTGATCTTCGACTATGCGACCGATTTCTGCGTGAAGCATAAGAGCATAGCTGCACCAGCTGAGTTCAAGCTTTCTGACAAGGACTATGAGGAGTTTAAGGAGAAGGTGAAGGCTGCCAACTTCAAATATGACCAGCAGAGCGAAAGATTACTGAAAGACCTGAAAACTATGGCTGAATTTGAAGGGTACAAGCAGGATGCGGAGGCTGAGTTCGAGGCGTTAGAGAAGAAGCTGCAGCATAACTTGGATCGCGACCTCGACCATTTTTCCAAGGATATCAAGATGCTTATCTCTACAGAAATCATGAAACGTTTCTATTATCAGAAAGGCAGCATCATCGAGCAGCTGAAGGATGATCCCGATCTGGCTGAAGCGAAGAAGATACTTACTGACCTCCCTCGCTATCATAAGATGCTTTCAGCTCCTGTATAATAAAACGATGCCCCCAAGCAAGTTAAAACGCTTCATGGGGGCATCGTCTTTTGTACGTGATTCAACCTTTCCGGTCTTCTTCAATGAACTTGAGCAGACGCTCCACCGCTTCTTCTTCGGGGATGTTCTTCTCAATACATTGTTTTTGCTTATACAGGCTTACCTTCCCTCTGCCTGCTCCCACATATCCATAGTCTGCGTCAGCCATCTCTCCAGGACCATTCACGATGCAGCCCATGATACCAATCTTGAGACCTTTCAGATGTGTGGTCGCGGCTTTGATGCGGGCGATGGTCTCTTCCAGATTGTAGAGCGTGCGTCCGCAGCCTGGGCAAGAGATATATTCTGTCTTGACCATACGCAGACGGCCTGCCTGTAGGATGCTGAAGGCGGTCTGGTCAACCAACGCGTCATCAAGCCGGTTATTGTTGAAGAGCATGATGCCGTCGCAGAACCCGTCGAAAATCAGAGGTCCCATATCTGCGGCAGCTCGTATCTGAAGCCCTTCCGTTTCCTGCTCCGCATAATGTTGGATGAATACCAAAGGATTCTTCAGTCCGTTCAGCATCAGCTTATGGGCAACGGCACGTTGCTCACCCACACGGTTGATGTGGTTGCTCTGGCTGATGACCACCACCTCGGGATGATACTTCAGGCAAGTCATTGTCTCCTCGTTCAGCAGGTTATAGGTGACGAAGAGGAACTTCAATGGGGCTGGATTCATGCTGATAAACGGCAGGAGGTCTGGTTTGTAGGCGGGCCAGGTGTCAGGCTCTCCAGTCCAGGCATCAGCGTCAACGATGTATTGTATGCCTTCACGCCTTTCCGCTGGGAGATTCCTGCCCACGTACACATAGTCGGGTAGGAAATCGGGATTGAACTCCATATTGCCGTTGAAACGTGCGGCAATGACCACAGGCACCTGGTCGCCACCGATGTTGCGAACCACAATGGTCTCACGGCGTGAGGGATGCAGATAGTCGAACGCTGGTGCTGCCTGAGCCTCGATGGGCAGATGTATCTGCCTTGCCACGATATAGTCACGCAGTTTCTTGGCAACGGGAATTTCCGCTTCTGGAGCCTCGCTGAGTGATACCCTGATGGTGTCGCCATAGCCGTCAGCAAGCAAGGCTCCGATGCCTAATGCCGACTTGATGCGTCCGTCTTCTCCTTCTCCAGCTTCGGTAACGCCTAAGTGCAAAGGGAAATCCATCCCCTCGCGGTTCATCACGTCCACCAGCAGCCTGACGGTCCTTACCATCACGGATGCGTTGGATGCCTTGATGGAGATCACCACATCCGTAAACGCTTCCTCCACACAGATACGCAGGTATTCCATGCAAGACTCCACCATACCTTCTGGCGTGTCACCATAGCGAGACATAATACGGTCTGAAAGCGAACCGTGATTCACTCCTAATCGGATGGCGGTATGCTGCTCCTTACAGATGTTGAGGAACTGAACGAATCGCTTACGCAGGCGTTGTAGCTCTTCTGCATATTCCTTATCCGTGTATTCCAATTGATTAAATTTGCGGGCAGGATCCACATAGTTGCCGGGGTTGATGCGTACCTTTTCCGCATACAGAGCAGCCACGTCAGCCACAGCAGGGTTAAAATGCACGTCAGCCACGAGTGGTACCATGCATCCATCCTTGCGTAGGGCACCGTTGATGTTACGAATGTTCTCAGCCTCCGCCACACCTTGCGTGGTGAGGCGCACGTATTCACCCCCAGCCTCCACGATGCGTTTCACTTGAGCTACACAGGCTTCGGTGTCACGGGTCGAAGTGTTGGTCATGCTCTGTAGGCGTATAGGATAAGAGCCGCCCAAAGGGGTGGCTCCTATATTCACAATGCTGGTCTTGCGACGTTGATAGTTGAACAGGTTCATCAGATGACTCTGAAATCATATTTAACGTTACCCAGCACCTCGTTGGCCTGTGTTACCTTTGCGGCTGATTTCTTTTTGTAGTCATCCAGCTTGCCAGCCAGTTTGGCGTCAGTCAGAGCTAACACTCCAGCTGCAAAGAGAGCAGCGTTCTGTCCACCGTTAACAGCCATCGTGGCTACAGGAACGCCGGGAGGCATCTGTACCATAGAGTAGAGTGCATCAACACCCATCAGGGCACCGCTGTTGATTGGCACACCGATGACTGGCAGCGTGGTGTGTGCTGCGATGACACCAGGCAGGGCGGCAGCCATACCGGCTCCTGCGATGATAATCTGTATGCCACGTCCCTTTGCCTGCTGCGCGAACTCAGCCACGGCACCTGGAGTGCGGTGAGCGGAGAGCGTGCACATTTCAAAAGGAATTTCCAGTTCATTTAGGAAATCGGCAGCTTTCTCCATTACGGGCAGGTCACTGATGCTGCCCATCACGATACTTACCAATGCTTTCATATGATTCATAGATTATAAGTTAATTAATTTCTTGTATCTTTCAGCGTCCAGTAGGGAGTCATAGTCAGCTGTTGCATCAGGCTTGATCTTGATGAGCCAACCCTCGCCATACGGATCTTTATTCACTAATTCAGGCTGGTCTTCCAGAGCTGGGTTCTGCTCCAGAACTTCGCCGCCCACAGGCATAAAGATGTCTGAAATGGTCTTTACCACTTCAATGGTGCCAAATACCTCACCAGCTTCCAGCGTTTCGCCAACAGCCTGTATGTCAATGAACACAATGTCGCCAAGCTGGTCCTGGGCATAGTCAGTGATGCCTACGTAAGCAGTGTCACCCTCCACGCGAATCCATTCATGTTCGCTGGTGTACTTGATGTTTTCAGGGAAATTCATATCATTAATTTTATTAGGTTATACAAATTGCATTTCGCAAATATATCATAAAAAGCGGTTATGTGCAAATATTTTTCAATTTAAAAGAGCAGAAATCGAAGTAAATCGTTATAAAAGGGATGCAGCACCATGAAAGAGCTGGCTATTCCCACTATGAAACCTGCCAGTATTTCGCCCAGCGAATGGTGACCGAGCACTATGCGGGCTGAGCCTACGATGCCAGTCACCAAGATTAGGATGCAAAGCCACCACAGCGGATTATAGCCGAAGAGCATACTGAAAGCCACCAGTCCGCCTATGGTGGCTCCTGCACCCGCCATGTGTTCGCTGATACGCCACCGCAGGTTCAGTATCAGGCAGGCGGTCATTAGGATGAGTACGGTGAAGATGATGCCAGTCATGTACCACGGAATGCTGAGCCTGCGCATGATGATGAGGCAGAACACGTATGAGATAAGGTATAGGAACAATGACACGTAACGTTGCTTGCGTTGTGCCATGTCGTCAACTGTATATCCGTTCATCTTGCGGAAGATGAATATGGTAAGCTGCGGGATGAGGATGGTGAATCCATACACCACGCCCAGCACAATGAACTTGTATTGCAGGGGCATGATGCGCAGGTAGGAGAAGATAAACAGAATGAGGAATGACACAAAGGCTATATAGTATGGCGAGAAGAACGCCGATATCACCCTTGCGATGCGCTTCAGTATCATGTCAGTCTTTTCCATATAATTATTCCTTTCTCATTCTTGCTATCGGAATGTTCAGCTGCGAACGGTATTTCGCAACGGTACGCCTTGCCATCGGATATCCTTTCTGATCCATGAGCTTGGTCAGCTCATCGTCAGTGAGCGGATTGGCTTTGTCTTCTTGGTCAATCACCTCCTTGAGCAGCCGTTTAACCTCTCTGGATGACATCTCCTCGCCGTCCTGTCGTGTATATCCTTCCGTGAAGAAATATCGCAGGGGGAAGATGCCGAAGTTGGTCTGGGCATACTTGCTGTTGCATACCCTCGATACGGTCGAGATGTCCAGATGTGTCCGCTCAGCGATGTCTTTCAATATCATAGGTCTGAGCAAGGTATCATCGCCTTCCCGGAAGAACGGCATCTGCAGTTCGATGATAGCCTTCATGACACTGGTCATGGTGTTCTGACGCTGCCTGATGGCGTCGATGAAGCCTTGTGCTGCGTCAATCTTCTGCTTCAGGAAGAGGGCTGCCTCTTTCTGCTCACGTGTCTGCTTGGGGTTACCTTCCGCTTGCTCCCTCAGCTGCTGTCTGAATTCCTGGTTCAGACGCAGTTCAGGCAGATTCGGGTTGTTGAGGCTGAATGACACGTTTCCTTCATCATCGGTCTCCACGATGAAGTCGGGTGTTATTTGCTGCATGTTTTTGCCTATCGTCTCACCCATCGATGCACCAGGGCGAGGATTCAGACGGGTTATCTCCTTGATGGCATGCTGGCAGTCTGCCTCACTCACCTCCAGCTGCTGGCAAAGCCTGTCCCAATGTTTGGTAGTGAAATCCTTATAAAACTCGCGTATAATCCGCTCCTCCAGAGCGAGCCACTTGTCTTTCCTTCCTTCTTCCGTTATGCCCTTGCGCTGAATCTGCAGTAGCAGGCATTCTTGCAGGTCTCGAGCGCCGATGCCGGCAGGTTCAAACTGTTGGATAATCTGAAGCGTCTGTTCCAGCTCTTCCACGTTTGTTTCCACACCTATATAAATAAGCAGCTCGTCAGCGATAGTGCCGATAGGCTTACGCAGCAAGCCGTCATCGTCAAGCGACCCGATCAGATACTCCGCCAGTTGTCGCTGATGTTCGTCCATATCATGCTCGCCCAGCTGGTCCTTCAAGCTCTCATAGAACGAAGTGGTGTCGCTGAACGGAATCTCTTCCATCTGCTCCTTCCGGCTGTAGTTGTGTTCCTGGAGGCGGTAGTCGGGTATGTCGTCGTCATTGCGGTAATCATCCAGGGCATCATAGCTGGTGTCGCCCTCATCCTCCATGTTTGAGAGTTCGTCAGCCACGTTTTCCGCAGTCTCCTCCTTGCCTTCTTCCAGCGCAGGATTGTCGAGCAGTTCAGCTTTCACGCGGTCTTCCAGTTCAATAGTAGGCAGTTCCAGCAGTTTCACCGCCATGATCTGCATGGGTGAAAGTGTCTGCACTTGTTGCTGCGACTGTACCTGAATCTGTCTGGAGTTTTGAGCCATAATTACAAGTTTATCTAAATCCTTTGCAAAAATAAGAATAAAAAGTGTATCTTTGCTCATCTTGAAGGATAAACTTATAAACTGACAAACTAAAAAAACTCAATTGATATGTTTGCGAAAGAGACTTATGTGCAGCGCAGGGCCCTGCTGAAAAAGAACGTTGGCTCTGGCATCTTGCTTTTTCTGGGCAATGATGATATGGGACTGAATTATGAGGACAATGCTTTCCGCTATCGTCAGGACTCGTCATTCCTTTATTACTTTGGTATCTCACAGGCTGGACTTGCTGCCATCATCGACATTGATGAAGACAAGGAGATTGTGTTTGGCGATGAGGCTACCATTGACTTCATCGTGTGGGCTGGCGTGTTGCCAACCATTCATGAGAAGGCTGCCGACATAGGCGTTTCTGACACACGCCCTTATGCGCAGATAGCTGAGTATCTGAAAAAGGCGATGGCTAAGGGACAGCAGATCCATTACCTGCCTCCTTACCGTCCTGAGCACAAGCTAAAGCTGAATGATTGGCTCTCGCTGGCTCCTGCTGACCAGCTCGGAAGCATTCCTTTCATCCGGGCCATAGTTAAGCAGCGTAATGTGAAGACTGCCGAGGAGATTGTTGAGATTGAGAGGGCTTGCGATGTGACGGCTGATATGCACATCGCCGCAATCAAATATCTGCGTCCTGGTATGCATGAGTATGATGTGGCGGCTGAGATAGAGCATGTTGCCGCCTTGAATAATTGCGAGCTGTCATTCCCCACTATCGCTACCAAACATGGCGAAACCTTACACAACCACTATCATGGTCATCTTGTAAAGTCTGGCGACCTTTTCCTGATTGATGCAGGTGCTGAAGTGGAGAGTGGCTATTGCGGTGATATGTCATCTACCTTCCCCGCCGACAGGAAGTTCTCTCAGCGACAGAAGGATGTGTATGTCATTCAGAACGCCATGCATCTGGAGAGCGTGAAGGCATTGCGTCCTGGCATACCTTATATGGATGTGTATGAGTTGTCTGCCAAGGTGATGGTGGAAGGCTTGAAGGACTTAGGCTTGATGAAGGGCAATGCTGATGATGCTGTGTATGAGGGTGCCCACGCTTTATTCTATCCTCACGGACTGGGTCACATGATGGGTCTCGACGTGCATGATATGGAGAATTTAGGTGAGATTTGGGTCGGCTATGACGGACAGCCTAAGAGTACGCAGTTCGGTCGTAAGAGCCAGCGTCTTGCCATTCCTCTGCAGCCTGGTTTCGTACATACGGTGGAGCCTGGCATCTATTTCATCCCAGAACTGATTGACCTGTGGGGTAAGGAAAAGAAGTTCGCCGACTTCATCAATTATGATAAGGTGCAGGAATACCGTGATTTCGGTGGCATCCGAAATGAGGAGGACTATCTAATTACTGAGACTGGCGCCCGTCGTCTGGGCAAGAAGATTCCGCTCACTCCAGACGAAGTGGAAGAACTACGTTGAACATTGAATATTGAACATTGAACATTGTCCGGATGGCTAATGCTCAATGTTCAATTGTCAATTGTCAATGTTCAATTATCTTAAGTGTGCAAGTCCAGCACAAAGCGGGTACCTTTGGTGAACTTAGGATCAATGTCGAGGTCGCCGTTCATCTTTTTCGCCATTTCCTTACAGATAGGCAAGCCGAGGGCATCACCCGTGGTGAGGTCCTTAATCTCCAAGAAAGGCTTGAACACATCCTCACGCTTCTCTTCAGGAATGCCGCAGCCCGTGTCAGAAATCACAAACTGCTGCGTGTGAGCGCCACGCTTCTTGAAGTCCAGCCAGATATTACCACCTGCAGGCGTATATTCAGCCGCATTGTTCAGCAAGTGCAGCAAGATGTGCGACACATACTCCCTGTTAATCTTGGCATTCATTTTCGGCGCGTTCACCATTAGGGTAACATCATCCTTCACTTTGCCGCGTATCTGGTCGATGATTTCTTCGCAGAACTGCTGTATCTGTGTATCCTCCAGCTCGGCAGAGTTGTTGGGCGTATTCTCCAGTTGCGAAAGCTTCTGAATGTGAGAAGAAAAATCGAGCAGTGCCTGAACCTCAGGTATCCGGCTGTCAAGCTTCTTGAGCGTAGGCTCCAGCTGTGCTGAGATGTTGCTGATAAACTTCGCCTTGAGGGCATTGTTCTCTTCTGCCAGCTTGATAGCCTTCTTCTGTTTGCGGGTCACGAATATATATCGCAGCAGTATGATGACGCAGATTACCAGTACGGCAGCCAGAGCCGCAGCCAGTACGCAGAGCGCGATGATGATATACTGGCGGCTTGCCAGCGAACTGTCTTTTTCAGCGATTATGGCCTCGTTGTCGGCAATCTGGCGTTTCAGGGCACCTGTCTCGTCAGCCAGTTTCATCGCACTTGCAGAGTCTTTCCATATGATGTAGTTGCTGTAAGTCTGTGCCACAAGGTTGGCGTTATTGCTCTTTCTGCCGTTGGCTATCAGCGTCTGATACACCTCGTCAATCTTGTCATACTCCTTAGAGGCAGTCAGCTTGTCGGCCATTTCCTTGAACACGGCGTCGCCTTGCGAGTTCTGTCCGAATGTATAGTAGTAGATTGCCTTGTTGTACAGCAGGTCATTCTTCAGGCTCTCGTCGTTAGCAGAGTTCGCCTGCATTTCCATTGTCCTGATTTGCTCCAGGGCCCGCTGGCTGTTCCTCATCTTCATATAGATCTGCATACGCTCCTTGGTCACCATGTAGTGCAAGCCAGGCTTGATGCTCCCGTCCTTCTGCTCCTCTGTAGTAATCGACAGGTCCACTCTTCTCAGCAGTTCAAACGCTTCCTTAAAGTAGTTCTCCTTGTAGTACAGGGCAGTAGCTCTTGTTCCACATTCCGTAGCCTGCTGCACTTGGCCTTTGCCGGCATAATCCTCGTAGGCACGTATAAAGAGGGAACGTGCGGCAGCGATGTTGTTGTTCGCGTCTTCTGTCTCAGCCCGTTGTTGAAGGCTGCTCTTTTGTGTGTTCTGTTGGGCACTGAGTATGCCACAGCAGAAGAGCATGCTTAAAAATAAGATAAATACCTTTTTGTTCATATCGTTTTTTAATCTTTAATTCAATAAATGAAGCTGCTTCCTCCGATAAACTCGCGAATCAGCGAAGTGTGCGGAATTTCATTATCCCTGATGGCATAAAAATGCTTCACGAATTTCAGCAGCCTGTATGCTTCCGCATACTCGCGGCAGTTCTGCGGCACCATGTTCAATATAGGCTCCACATGTGTGCGGAACACTGCGAACTCGAATATCAGCGCAGAGTTAAACATCACGTCAGCGTTCTCCTGGAACGGGAATATCCACTTGTCCTCGCCAGCCCTCACACTTCTCCATCTGGCAATAGTCTGCTGTGCTGAATATCCGCGGTAGTTGAAGTCGCGCACAATGCGCCTCACCAGGCGGTTGTCTGTCGTAGGAATCCAATTGTGGTTATCTAATGAGATGGTTGTCAAAGCCGAGACATAAATCTTGAATTTGTTTTCCTCTGGAATCTGCGGTGTCAGTTCTGGGTTCAGGCCATGATTGCCCTCCATGACCAGCACCATATTGTCCGTCAGCTTCAGCTTCTCCCCCCGATATTCACGTTCTCCCGTCTGGAAGTTATAGTATGGCAGCTCCACCTCCTCGCCCCTCAGTATCGCCTGTACTTGATCGTTAAACAGCTTCAGGTCGAGTGCGTAAATCGACTCATAGTCATATTCCCCATGCTCATCCAGCGGTGTTTCCTTTCTGGGCAGGAAATAGTTGTCTAAAGAGATGGCGTATGGCAGGATGCCGTTGGTGAGCAGCTGCACTGACAGGCGTTTGCTGAAGGTTGTCTTGCCAGATGATGATGGCCCCGAAATCAGCACAAGTTTCACTGGCCTGCCCTCCTTCGAGCGGTTGTATATCTGGTCGGCTATCTGCGCTATCTTCTTCTCCTGCAGAGCTTCCGACACATTGATGATACGTGTGGCATAGCCCTTTTGGCATGCGTAGTTCAGGTCGCCCACATTCTCCATATTCAATATATGGTTCCATTGCAAGTGTTCCTTAAACACATCGAGCATCTTTTCCTGCTTAACGATCTCCCCCAGTTTGGTAGGGTTCTCATGACTCGGAATCCTGAGCAGCAGGCCGTCATAGTACTTCACAATGTCAAACAGCGAGAGGAATCCTGTAGAAGGCACCAGGTTGCCATAGAAATAATCTATCGTCTCGCCCAGTTTATAATAATAGGTGTAAAGCCTTCCGCTTGTCTTCAGCAGCTTCACTTTGTCCATCAATCCTCTTTCCTCAAAGAGTCTGATAGCTTCGGTAGCCTGACATTCAACTCTTTCAAAAGGGATGTCCTGGCTCACAATATCTTTCATCCTCGCCTTGATGGCGTTTACATCCTCCACGGTTATCTGCCTGCCTATCTTTAGATTGCAGAAATATCCGTTTGAGACGGGATGTTCCAGCAGTAGTTCGCTGTCAGGAAACTGTTCGCTCACAGCCTTATACAGCACGAAGCAAAGAGATCTGACGTAAGTCCGCATGGCAGAGGGGTCACGCAGGTCGAGGAATTCCACGTCTTTGTTGTTATAAACTTTGAATCCGAGTCCTTGCGTCACGTTGTTCACCCTTGCGCTGATGACGGGGTATGGCAGTTCCACTCCTGTGGCAGGGTATATGTCCAGCAGGTCACAGCCGGAGGGGAAATCTAAGGTCTTGCCGTTGTTTACACAATGTATCTTTATCATATCTTACGGTTCTAAACTTGTTTTTAGCTTGTAAAGATATGACAAATTTTTGAAAGTGCTATCAAATAAAGTATAATTCTTGTTTTTTTTGCTGCATTGTGGTGTTAGAGGAGCCTTCTTCTGCCTTTAGCGGTCACTTTGTTCAGTATCCCGTTTATGCCTTCTACGTCATTGCACGCGACTGGGTTCGGGTGGCTGGTGCAGCAGATTAGCGTGGAGCATACTTTCTCAAATAACCGATTTGGGCTAAAATGCAGCTATGCTGACATAATTCACTGCCGCTGCATAGCTGGCATTTATATAATAAGAGAGGGATGAACCTCAACGTTCATCCCTCATTGGTTTTAATATAACCTATTTTCAATAGTTAAGTATGGTATTATTTCCAGTTAGGGTTCTGTACGAAACGACCCTCAGCTGTCTGGATCTCACTCTCAGGAATTGGGAATGTAACCATCTTGCTGTTGTAACCGAATACATACTTGCTCTTCTGGCCACCTGTTGAGCTCATCTCGAATGCGATGAACTTGTTCAGTTCGTCAGCGATGTTGCCCCAGCGAGCCAGGTCATACCAGTGTCCGCCTTCCATACCGAACTCAGCACGACGCTCACGCATCAGGGCTGTCTTAGCCTCGTCTGCACTGCCGAATGACTTATACAGACCGATACGGTAGTTAGCTGCAGCACCTTCAACAGTCTTGCCATTCACCTTGTCATCCAGCGTGTAGTTAGCCTTGGTGATACCAGCCTCAGCCTTGATGAAACCGTTAGCAGCACGCGCACGAACCTTGTTGATGTATTCCAGGGCAGTGCTCAGGTCGCCATCGTGGATAGCGCACTCAGCATACATCAGATATACATCTGCCAGACGCATGTAGTGGTAGTTCAAGGTTGATGAGATTGGAATATTTGTCAGTGAATTAGCACCACGCTCGTCGCGACGGATCTGCTGCTTCTTTGACAGGTATGGGCCACCGTTAGCAAATGAACGGATCCAAGTTGCGTCTGGAGTTGAACCCCAGTCGAGCATAGGAACACCGAAGCGCGCTACGGTTACATCCAGACGTGGGTCTGTAGGAGTAGCCAGGTCACTTACAACGTCAGTGTGCTCTGTTTCCAGACCTTCATCAACTAACTTAGTCAGTGTCAATGCAGGAACTGACTGGTAGTTAGCTGCTGGCAGACCGTCAGCGTCAACCAGGAAGCTGTTCACGAAGTCAGATGTCGGCTGATAGAAACCCCAGCCACCACCAGGATTGTCACCTGATACGAAGCCAATGTAATAGTTAGCGTTCACACCGTTAGGCAGCTGGTTTGAACCGTCCAGAGTCATCTGGCAGTCGATAACAGACTCACCTGTCCAGTCACCGGTAGCTGCATGGAACAGCTCCTCGTATGTGTTAGCCAGTTTGTACTTCTGACCCTTAGCGTCAACACCACTGTTGATTACCTCTGCGAACTGAGCCTTAGCGTCTGCCCAGTGGTCAGCGGTACCGTTAGTGCCGTTATAAGGAGAAGACCAGTACAGATATACCTTACCCAGCAGAGCCTTGGCCATCCACTTGTTAGCGCGTCCAAACTCACCTGTAGCAGTCCAGTCATTTGGCAGCTTAGCGATAGCGTCTTGGAGGTCTGCTACCACCTTATCCCAAATGTAAACATAGTTACCACTCTCGTCAACGTTAGAAACCTGTGGGTCAACGTTAGCCTGATAGTCCTCAACTGATACGTAAGGAATAGCGGCACCGTACATACGAATACCCTCAAACAGCCACAATGACTTGATGAACTGTGCCTGACCGATAATCAGGTCCGGGTTAGTGATGGCGTCGCCACCCTTCTGCACCATTGACATCACGTTGTTGCAACGCTTTACTGCTTCATAGATTGCACCCCACTTGTCGCGGATGTAAGAGTTAGCAGAGGTGAATGAGTAAGTCTCCAGCATAGTCCAGTCAGACTGGTCACCAGCCGTAGAACCCTTGTTGGCGTCAGCACCAACAACGTCACCGAACACGATGTTTGACAAAGAGTTGCCAGGGTTAGACCAAGGGCTACCGATCATACCGTTCAAGGAAGCGTATGCACCTGTCAGCACGAAGTCGATACCCTGGTCGTTGGTCAGAGTTCCTTCTGATACTGAGCCCGCAGGATCAATCAGCAGGAAATCGTCGCCACAGCTGCTCATGCCCATAGTAGTAGCAAGAGCCATCGCTGAATATAATATCGCTTTTTTCATATTATTCTATTTGTTTTAATGTTGTTTAATTTCAATTGTCAATTATCAATTGTCAACTGTCAATTAATTAGAAGTCGATGTTCACACCGAACAGGTACTGACGAGGTACACCGTATGAACCGTAGTCAACGCCTCTTGCGCGCTCACCATTGATACCGAAGCTGTTAACCTCAGGATCCAGACCGTCATAGCCAGTGATGGTGAATACGTTAGACAGCTGAGCGTAGAAGCGGATGCGGCTGAAACCAATCTTGTTAACCACCTTCTTTGGCAGAGAATAACCTAAAGTCAAAGTCTGCATACGGAGGTAAGAACCGTTCTGGATGTAGCCTGAATGAGACTCGTTTGCCTCAGGCATGGTGTTGGTAGAGGTCCACAAAGGCAGTGTACCGTTAGGATTCTCTGTCGGATGCCAAGCCTTCTCAACACGGTCGTAGCTCCAAGCTGAACCTGATGTCAGGTTACCCCACAGAGTGTAGTACTCATAGTGTTTGAAGATATCGTTGCCGATAGAATAGTACAGATAAGTGCTCAGATCCCACTCCTTCCAATTCAGACCGATGTTGAAACCACCAGTCAGGTCTGGATGAGGATTACCGATGATAGTACGGTCGTCAGCATTGACACGGCCATCACCATTGATATCCTTAAACTTGTAGTGACCTACCCAAGCACTTGCACCTTCTTTAATATAATCTTTGTCACCAGGATTACCACGACCAGTCAATGACACTGCATCATTAACACCATAAGGTAAAGCATAATTCAATACTTCTTCACGGGTCTTGTACAGACCATCAACTACATAGCCGTAGAACATACCGATAGGCTGACCTACTGTAGTAATGGTCATCTGGTTCAGACGAGTAGAGGTGTAGAGGTTAGAAGAACCCAGCTTGGTAACCTTGTTCTTGTACCATGATGCGTTAGCATTGATGTTGTAAGATACCTGACCAATCTTGTCTCTCCAACCGATAGAGAAGTCGATACCGGTGTTCTTCAAGTCACCGATGTTCACGTTAGGCTTTGTACCAGTACCAGCCAGGTTAGTCCAGTTGGCAGGAACCAGCATGTCAGAAGTCTTCTTGATGTAGAAGTCGAGGCTTGAGGTCAGCTTGTTGTTGAAAGCGGTCAAGTCAATACCGACGTTGAACATCTTCACAGTCTCCCACTTAGCCTTGGTATCACCCAAAGATGTGTTACCATAACCGGTTCTTGCAGCGTCGTTACCACCCATGATAGCATAGTTGTAGTAACCGTAAGAACCCATACCATACTGGAATGCATAGTTGTAAGCACCGATGTTAGAGTTACCGGTTGTACCATAACCTGCGCGGAGCTTCAAGTCATCCAGCCAAGAAGCGTGAGCTTTCTCCATGAACTTCTCGTCGGAAACACGCCAACCCAAAGAAACTGAAGGGAAGGTACCCCAACGATTGTCAGCTGAGAACTTGGAAACGGCATCACGACGGATAGTAGCTGTTACCAGATACTTGCCTTCGTAAGAGTAGTCAACACGGCCGAAGAGACCGAACATGGTAGTCTTAGAACCCATGCCACCACTGTTGGTCAGATTGGCAGCACCACCATTGCTGATGGTCCATGTGTTAGGATCCTTTTCAAATGCATAGTTATAACGAGTTGCGCTGATGTTGCGACCCAGACCGTCCTTAACAGTTTCTGTACCGAACAACACGGTGAAGTCATGCTTCTGGTCAATGTTGAACTTGTAAGTAGCGGTGTTAGTCCACTGCCAGCTTAAGCCCCAGCTACCAGACTCGCTCAGAGAGTTTGTTGAAGCACCTTCCTTGTTCCACTCAGTGGTACGCTCGTTCATTGCCAAACTCCAGCCACCGTTCAGGTTAACAGAGAACTGAGACTTCAGAGACAGACCCTTAATCCAAGGATCCTTCAATTCTGCAAACCAAGCGGTCTGCATGCGGAACATACGGCTCCAGTCATTCTTCACGTTCATTACACCTGCCAGAGCGGTGTCGGCACGACCCAGGTTACCACGGGTACCACCGAATGCGCCACCTACGTTGTAAGCAGGAGCCAGTGAAGAAACGGTATAGGTACGAGCAAACATGTTATCATCACCCTGTCCACCGCGCTCACCGTTCACCATCATCACAGCAGCATTGGTGTTCTGACCGATGGTGAAGTGCTTCGTAGGATTGAAGGTAGTGTTGACACGGATGTTATAACGTTCGAATTCAGAACCCTTGATCGGACCTTGACGGTTTGAATAGCCCAGAGACATAGAGTACTGGCCCTTCTCGCCACCACCCTGAACTGAGAGCTCATGGTTGTGAGAGATACCGGTACGCTTGATATAGTCGAGCCAGTCTGTACCCTTGCGAGCCTCAGACTCACTCTTGTGCTCGTCCTCCAACAGGTAGTAGTAAGAAGACTTAGCATAGTAAGGACCACCCTGTGCGTTATAAGAGTTAACCCAGTTCTCAACGCTACCGAACTCGTCGATAATCTGTGCCTTTGAGTAGCCGGAAGGAACTACTGCGTAAGGCATCTGCAGGTCGCCGTTAGCGATTGAACCGAACTGACCCATTGGGTCAACCACGTTAGCGATATCCTCGCCCTGGAACTGTACGCGGTTCTCCTGAGACTTCTGCTCATACTTCATCAAGTCCCAAGCACCCAGCATGTTGTAACCGTTGTTTGCCAGCGTTGAAGCAGAGATGTAACCTGAGTAAGATACACGTACCTTGCCTTCCTTGTTACCCTGCTTGGTGGTGATGATGATGACACCGTTAGCAGCGCGCGCACCGTAGATAGCGGTAGCAGCGGCATCCTTCAGCACGTTCATGGTGTCAATGTCATTTGGATTCACAGAGCTGATGTCGGCACCCTGTACACCGTCGATGATGATCAGAGGGTCAGAACCATTCACAGATCCGACACCACGGATACGGATGGTAGTATCACCAGCAGGACCACCGGCGTTACTGATATACACACCAGATGCACGACCCTGCAGAGCCTCAGCGAAGGTTGCCACAGGCTGCTCGGTGATAGCGTCGCGAGATACCACAGCTACAGAACCGGTGATATCCTTCTTAGCCTGAGTACCGTAACCTACGACTACGACCTCATCCAGCGTCTCAGCGTCTTCCTTCAGC
>JAFUVZ010000048.1 GCA_017471185.1 Bacteroidaceae bacterium | reverse complement strand
GTTATGAATTCCAGAAATGTGTTGATCGCTACAAGGGTGACTGGCGAACCAGATCGTTTACTTGCTTTGATCAATTCAAGGTCATGAGCTTTGCTCAGTTTACAGACAGGTCAGGTCTGAGAGACATCGAGATGACACTTGAGCTCTGTGGAAATAATCTCTTTCATGCTGGTCTTTGCTCTGTTCCGAAATCCACATTGGCAGAAGCCAACGAGAAAAGGAACTGAATGATATACAGGGACTTCGCGCAAACCCTTATAAAGGAAGCGAAGATGCTGTATCGCGATGACTACTTCCGTCTTGGCCTTAAAGAAATGGTCTATGCTTTAGGCTCAACCACCATCCGACTATGTCTGGAATTATCCCCATGGGCAGAGTTTCATCACGGAGAAGGCGCCGTAAAGATGCATACCTTGATTGATTTGAGAGGAAGCATCCCGTCCTATATCATAATGACAAGCGGACTGGTGCATGATTCCAAGGTTATGCCGATGATACCTGTTGAAGCATGTGCCTTCTATCTTATGGACAAGGGCTATGTATTCTTTAAGCAGCTTTATGAGTGTTTTCATCTCAAGGGAGCATTCTTCGTTACCAGAGCAAAAGACAACATGGTATATGAGGTCGCAGAGGAACATGAGGTTGACAAATCAGCAGGACTCATCAGCGATCAAATAATCCGTCTGACGGGTAAGAATCCCTCGGTGGAGTATCCTGAGCCATTGCGTATGGTAGTATACGAGGACTACTCAACAGATAACGACTACCGATTTCTTACAAACAACTTAACCATTGATTCTCTGACAGTTGCAGAACTGTATAGAGAAAGATGGATGGTTGAACTGTTCTTCAAATGGGTGAAGCAACACCTGCATATCAAGAAGTTCTATGGGACTACTGAGAATGCTGTCTATCTACAGCTTTGGATTGCCGTATGTGACTACCTGCTACTTATCATCGCGAAGAAGAAATTCCGTCTGCCTCAGTCGCTTCATGCAATCTCAAATGCTATTGGTCCGCTTCTATTCAAGCAAAGTGATATCCATTCCATATTCAATGTAACTAAAGATGATAATAATAACCGTTCGGACGATCCACCTATACAACTTTCGTTGTGGTGAGATTTTAACCGGACACTAGTGGTTGTCTAAGTAAAGCGAGTAAATCTGATTTCTCTTCAGGAGTCAGCCCTTCTAAAGAACGTATCTTTTCTATCAAAACATGTTTATCCATAGTATCCATTACCGAAGGACTCCTGTAGATTCGACAACAAGTCACAAAAAAGAAAGCGCAGGAGTCTGTTATTTGTCACTCGCTCCTGTGTATCTGGCTCTCGCATTGCCATCTCAATCAGAACGAGCAACGCAGAGGCCTACACTTAAAAGGTATATAGTCCTCCCAAGAGGGTATATACACAGCATCAGGCATCTACCGTTGCCTTATTCTTCGGTTGGAATATTAAATTTGCGAGATTTGATATGCCAAAAGAACAAAGCGTCAAGAAAACGCTTTCCAATATGTCTGTCAGCTATATGCTAACACCACAAAGGTAGGAAAAGCAAATCAAATAACCAAGCATACAAAGCTGTTTTTACTGTTGGCTTTGCAAAAATGCACAAAGAGAACCGTTCCTTTTGTGCTTTCTACTATCTTGTGTGCTACATACATGAAACATCCGTTTTGAAAAAAAGTCTTCACTCTTCATAAACTGCACTTAACAAATTGGTTTACTGCATATTAACAGCATGAAGTGTTGCTTCAACTCTTCATAACTCTTCACAGGTCTTCATGAATTATGCTTGCTGATTTTGATGAAGAGGTGTGAAGAGGTATGAAGAGGCAAGCAAACACTTCATGCACTTAAATTCGTTAATATCAGCACATTAAGTCAACTTTATGAAGAGTGAAGAGTTTTTTTCGAAATGACGTGTTTGGATGTATTGCAAATAGAGCAAATTCTCACGAGAATCAGGTCGCTTAGTTCTGCTAAACAGACCGCTTAGTTCAGGTAAGCAGGGCGTTTACCCGAAGCAAACGAGGCACTTTCCCTAACTAAGCGGCTTGATACTTGCTAACTATAGGTTTGATACTTGCTAACTATAGGTTTAATACTTGCTAACTATAGGTTTGATACTTGCAAAGACAGGTTTTATTTGATTCTTTAGCCATGGGAACTGTTTTCGAAGATCTATGTCCATTTGTTCACATGTTACCCATTTTGCTGGATCTTCATAACCACCCTCTACCTCATCGAGGTCTGCCTCAATCTCGGCTATTCGTGTCTCAAGGATTTCAGGGTCATTTGTATAGAATCCAAGTTTACCTACGGGAATGCTGGCGATTAAATCATCTATACAATCCTCATCCATGAGGGT
The DNA here is from genome assembly GCA_017471185.1 of Bacteroidaceae bacterium. Classification (GTDB taxonomy): domain Bacteria; phylum Bacteroidota; class Bacteroidia; order Bacteroidales; family Bacteroidaceae; genus Bacteroides. The sequence goes on along the minus strand of JAFUVZ010000048.1, from coordinate 45,330 downwards.
GTTTACATAGCCACTTCCAGTAGCGGCATATCCTGTTGTAGGTTCGTTTGCTGTTCCTGTGTTTTCTTCTTCGGAAGTTGGGTATTTCTTCTTCTCCATATTTTACAGTTTAATGATACAAAGAAACGAAGATTTCTATAATTCACCAAACTTTCCATCAAAATCTCTTCACTATAAATAGAAAAGGAAAAGTTTTGTTGATGTCATTTTCCCAACGACTTTTATATATTCTTATGCCTTTTTTCTAACGAGATTCACAATTCCGCTGCTTTTTACTCCAAAGGATAAAAACCTAATACGCGGCAACTTCACTGATGCAGAGCGGTCCACGGGCTTCGAGGAAATGGATGCGGATGCCATTTACCTGTGTCTCAGGAAAACGGAGGATTCGCTTGTAGCCAATGGTGGTGGTCTGTTCATCAACCTTCAAAGGCAGCCACTGGTCGCCTTGCTGCATCTCAACGGAGAATAGGCTGACACGTTGACCTAACGGAATGTACTCCTGCAACATCAGTTTGCTGACAAGCCGGGGGCTATCGAAAGTAAAGGTCAGGACGCCTGTATTTGCACCGTCAGGTGTTGCCCAATAGGTATTGAAATCGCCATCGTTGACTTGCGAGGCAGCAAAACGCTTGCCACGAACATCGCTTGCCTCCACACGCGCCTCTTTAAGTACATTGTGGCTCAACTCCTGCTGAATGCGCTTGTGGAACAGAACAGCATTTATGGAATCAGTCTTGGAAATCAGTCCTTCCTTATTGACAGGAAAATTGAGCAGCAAAGTGGAGTTTCGTCCCACACTCTGGTAATAAAGGTTGGTCAGATTATCGGCACTCCTCACCTTATCGTCCTCAGCCTCATGATAGAACCATCCCGGACGGATTGACACGTCAGTCTCAGCGGGAAGCCAGGCATCGCCATCAGGATGGCCGACATTCAGCTCATCATGATTAGGATAACCAGGATAAACCTCCGCGCTACGCAGGAACGACCAGTTTGTCTGTCCTGCCTCGCCCCTTTCGTTGCCTACCCATCGGCAACCAGGACCACCATCGGAAAAACAGATGGCATTGGGCTGCAACTCATCCACCATAGCCCAGGCACGGGGGAAATCATAATAATTACGACGGTCGATGTTGCGCGTTTCCCTCGCTCCTCCATAGTAGCCGTCGCCTCCGTTGGCGCCATCGAACCATATCTCGAAGATATCGCCATAGCGCGTCAGCAATTCACGCAACCCGGCATGATAATACTCCACATAGCTTTTTTCTCCGTAATCGGCACGGTTTCTGTCCCAAGGCGACAGGTAAACGCCGAACTTCAGTCCATACTTACGGCAAGCAGCAGCCAGTTCTCCCACTACATCACCTTTACCGTCTTTATAGGGAGATCGGGAGATGTTGTATTCCGTGAGCTGTGTGGGCCACAGGCAAAAGCCATCGTGATGCTTGGCGGTAATGATAACGCCTTTCATGCCGGCCTCCACAAAGGTCCTTGCCCATTGCTCTGCATCGAGACGCATGGGATTGAAGGTCTGTGGGCTGGTGTCACCATACCCCCACTCCATATCATTGAATGTGTTGAGACCGAAATGGATAAAGGCATAAGTCTCCATCTGTTGCCAAGCCACCTGTTTAGGTGACGGAATGGGATAAACAGGCTCTGGTGCCGGCGTGTTGTCTGCACAACTTGCCAGCAACAGAGTTCCTATCATGAAACAGAGATGTTTCTTCATAATGCTTTAACTATTAATCTGCCAGTTTGCAATTCAAAGTTAAACTTACCGGAAGTAAGCTCATACTGAGCGCACTCAACGCCATTATGCTGAGTCTTGCCTACATAACGCACACCTTCTGCCGTACCGAAATCGGAAGCAGCGATAGGAAGATAAAGCGTTGCAGTGGTGTTGGCAGGAACCATTGCCTGATAAGCGGTCATCTTGCCCTTTCCGTCAGCCTTCCAGGCACTCTTCACATCACCATAGTTGCTGCGATAGCTTCCTTCCAAAGAGGTGTAGTTGGATCCAGCTGAAGGCTGCAGTATGAAGTGCTGGTAGCCTCCGTTGCCATGCACATGATCAGAAGTGATGCCCAGCTGATATTCATACATCCACTGCCCAACAGCACCTAAGGCGAAATGGTTGAACGAGTTCATGTTGTTCTGGTTGTTCTTGCCAAAGGCTACCTCCAAGCCGTTCCAACGCTCCCATACGGAGGTGGCTCCCTTGGTGACAGGATAAAGCCATGAGGTGAAGTCGGTGCAGGTGAACATGCGGAACGCCTCTTCGGTCTTTCCGTTCCGGCTCAGGGCAGGCAGAATGTTTGGCGTGCCAGAGAAACCTGTTGTAATAGTATAGGCAGGGAACTGCTTTGAACCGTCACCACTGGCTGAAGGATTAGCCGCCAGTTCAGCCAGGTAGCGGACAGCCTTCGCCCTGTTGCTCTCATTGAAGCAATTGAAGTTAAGCGGAGTGGCGTAAGATGCCTGAGAGTGGATAATCTTCTTGCCATCGGCACTGCGGGTCTTGCCGGTAGCAGGATCAACATAAGCCTCATTCCATTCCTTCAGGGCTGCCTCCCTACGCTCACGCAAGGTCTGCGAATAGTCTTTCTCACCTATCACGTCAGCCATATAAGCCGTGACCTCCATCATATAGATATAGATGGCATTGTTAACAAGGTCAGAAGGCGTGTTGTTGTCCATTGCCAGCCAGTCGGCCAGACCGCTTGCCTTGGCAGACAGATGAGGATATTGCTCGCTGAAATCGTAGAAGTCCATACCGTTGAGCCAAGCCATCATCGCCTCCATATTCTCACGGATAACCTGCGTGTTGCCATACTGGATATAGAGTTGCCAAGGAACCATACAAACGGCAGCCGCCCAGGTGGTTCCGTCAGCGAAGCTGGTATCATCGGTCTGGTTGTAAGTAGGCACCGTACTGCCGATGCCACCGGGAGCCTCTGTCGCGCTACCCACTCCCTGGTCGGCACGCAACGCCACCATCCATTGGCGGAAGAAATTCTGCACATCACTGTTATAAGTAGCCGTGCGCGTATAGGCCTGTGCGTCACCCGTCCAACCCATTCGCTCATTACGCTGAGGGCAGTCGGTAGGAATGGTGAAGAAGTTGCCAAGCTGACTGCGCTGGATATTCTTAATCAGCTGGTTCACCAGATCAGCCGTCTTGTCGCCATCAGCGGTAGTAGCCACGTAAGTGCCAGTTGGAAGGTTGTCGCTCGACATTACCAATCCCTTGATGTTGGCAGTTGGCAAAGCACCCTTGTGGTTAGGCAGGGTAATCTGGATGTACTGATAGCCGCGATAGGTGGTGGTAGGCTGTATGGTAACCTCGCCGTTGCCATTCGCCACATAGAAATCGGTGGCCAATGCAGCACGGAATGTCTCGTACAGCGGACGACCCGCAATGTTCTTACCCTTTGAGCCATAAGTATCTACATAATACTTCTCATCGCCTTTGAAGCCAGGGTAAAGCTGCTCGGCATAGCGTACAATCACCACATCGCCCTTCTGCAGATAGCCTGCAGGAATGGTAATCTGAGGAACACCAACCATATTCACGCCCATGTCATAGATAAAGGTATGCTGGTCGGCACTGTGGGTAGGCATTACCCGTTTGGCGGTCAAGGTCTCACGCACTTTCACAGGCTCATCATAACGAGCCATGAAATCGAAGTTCACCCAGTCACGTTGAGCGATCACGTCTGCAGGTTTCCATCCGTTATCGTTGAAGCCAACAGATTTCCATCCTTCCACGGAAGCCTCGTAATTGGCGTCATATCGCTCTCCCTGGAAGAAACTTCCGAAACGCACAGGACCTTCATTGTAAGTCTTCCATGTCTGCGGATTGGTCACGATGGTCTGCTTCGTACCGTCTTCGTAAGTAATGACCAGCTTAGCCAGCAGAGCCTCATTGTCGCCAAAGAAATTATAGTTGCTGATGGTGAAGGTCATATAACCTGTAAACCATCCGGGACTCAGCTGAGCGCCGATGGCGTTGTCGCCCTCCTTCAGCATAGAGGTCACATCGTAAGCATGATAGCCCATCGTCTCGCGGTACTGGCTGTCACCCGGCGTAAACCAGTTCTCTCCCATTCGCTTGCCATTGATGAACATCTCGTAAGCACCCATCGCTGTGGCATACATCTTCGCCTTGGCAATCTTCTTGCCGCTCTCAGTAGCGAACTGTGTGCGTATCATCGTCAATGCTCCGTGAGAAGGATCCGCATGACCCATCAGCATCTTGTTTCCCTCGTTGCTCACGCTGATGGTCTTTCCGTTTACCTTTACACCAGGCAGAGCGCTGAAGACTGCGTAATGACGCTCATCGAACGCTACATTGTTAACGGCCTGTCCGCAATTCAATATCCGATAATCCTGATACTCTACCGTAGAGCCAGGCATAGCTGCGAAACCAATCTCAGCCAAATGGGGAGCCGTATTGAAGTCATGCGTGCGCCCCCAAGGGCCGATGTTCAGGCGGGTGGCGTTGCTCACCTTCATGTTGGTGCTTCCCACTGCGAAACCACCGAAACGACGGCGGTTAGGATCTGCCGGTTCGGTAATCAAATCCTTGCCATTGATGGTGAAATAAACATTGCTGGTCTCCACATCAATGGTCAGGTCATATACCGCATCCTTGCTGGTAATTAAATCGTTGATATTGCTCTTTGGAAATTTCTCCTGATTGATGGCGATGAAAGGCACATCCGCCTTATCGCCTTTGGCATAACCCACGCGATAAATATTGATGGCGGCACCTTTAGCAGAGCCAACGCCACTGAAATCAAACTCAATGCGGAAATAATTCTCGCCTTGCAGATTGTCAATGTTCTGGAACGCATCCTTCAGACGGAAATCATTGGCACCCAGGATCAGGCTCGCCTTATCGCCTTTCAGGACATGAAGCCTGGTGGCAATCTCGAAATAGTTGTGGGAAGCGGCATCCAGCGCCACCTCTTTTGAGCCAATCCACTGCGCCCCACTCCAGGCAGCCTGCTTGCTATTCATCAAGCCCGTCTCAAAACGGCTCTGCTGTCTGTGGCTCGAACCTTGTGCATCCCAAACCTCAACTTCCCAGACGTAGGCGGTTTCGGGTTGCAAAGCCACACCCATATAAGGGATATTTACCGAGGCATTGCCCTGCACCTTGCCTGAAGTCCACACCACTTTACCGTCGCTTTCGCGGCATACGGTAATGCAGTAAGCCTGCTGACGCTGGCCTCTCACATCGCTCTCCATCATCCAGCTGAACAAAGGATGCCGGTCTTCAATCGCCAATGGTTCCACACTGTCTTGCACACGCAGATTGGTAATCTGCGTTCCTGCCCATGCAGCCGTTGACAAATTAGTCATAACAGCCAATATAATAGGCATAATCATTCTTTTACCCATAATTATTCTTTTTTTTGCGTAAAGATAATAGAAATTCTTTATCTTTGCAAAAAAGATTAATATAATCTAAGGTTTCGCAAGTGAATGATTATTCTATTGAATAACGCCCCGAAGGGGCAGAAAGCTAATAGCCCAGGGCGTTGCCCTGGGCTGGGAGCTTACTGGCCTTTCAGACCGTATATACTTAGCTTGCGAAACTTAAATGTTTTTTATATGGACTTGATTTGGATTACAAAAGCACTTTATAAAGAAGGTTACACTTTACAATTGACATTCAATGATGGGAGTGTCAAATCTTTCGATTTCAGCAAGCTTTTTGGCACTCATCCAATGTACGAATCACTGAAAGAGAAAGAGACGTTTAAGGATTTTAGATTAGACGGATGGACCGTTTCTTGGAATAACGGATTAATAGACGTAGCTCCTGAATTTTTATTTGAAAATAGCGTTACAGCGTAGTGGTAAATATGTATAGCGATAAAAAAAACGTGCGGCAAGTATCTGCCCTGTTGAAAGCGCACGGGGTGAGGAAAGTGGTGATTTGTCCTGGAAACCTTTGTGTACCTCTGGCACAGACTCTGCTGCATATACCTGATTATACCTGTTATCCGGTAAACGACGAGCGTAGCGCCGGATTCTTTGCCATCGGACTGGCTCTGCATGATGCGGCTCCCGTAGCTGTGGTCTGCAACGAGGGAAGTGCTTTGGCAAACCTGTTGCCAGCCGTCACAGAGGCTTTTTATCAGCAAGTGCCATTGGTTGTGGTTTCCTGCGGATTGGCTAACGAGGGGAGTGTCAGTCTTGGCAATATGGTGAAACTCTCCGTTTGTCTGCCAGATGTGAAGGATGACGATGACGCATTGCATTGTAACCGTCTGATTAACGAGGCTTTGATGGAAGCCACCCATCATGGGAAAGGACCTGTGCATATACGCTTGCAACTGAGCGAGCCGCTTTTCAAATGCGAGGCTACAGAACTGGCTGATGAACGCGTCATCAAGCATTATCAGGGATTGAACATGTATGAGCAGGACTACGCTCCACTGGTGCAGAGACTGAATGAACTGAAGAAACGCATGGTGGTGGTTGGCCAGATGAACAACATTTATCTGTTCGACAAGAAACATGAGCGCACACTGGCAAAGCAGTTCGTGTGGATGACTGAGAATCTGAGCAATCACACTACGCCTGGTAATCCTATCAGACGCATGGAGGAACTGCTCTATCCGATGGATCTGAAGACACAGCAGAATCTGGCTCCGGAACTATTGGTTACTTTCGGCGGAGCTGTCATATCGCGACGCTTGAAGTATTTCCTGCGGAAGAACAAACCGTCGGAGCATTGGCATATAGCTAAGGATGGAAAGATAAACGATGCCTTCGGCTCACTGACTGCTGTCATTGAAATGGATCCGTTTGAGTTCTTGGAAAAGATTGCTCCTTTGATAGAGGATGTTCCACCCGTATATCCGCGTCAATGGGAACAAATGGCTGAGAAACTGTCGGAACCTCGCTTCCCTTATTCGGAGATGATGGCTGTAGGCAGACTGATAGGCTCAGTTCCCCAAGGCTGTTCCCTGCATTTGGGAAACGGCTCTTCGGTGAGATATGCCCAGTTCTTCCCAATGCCCGAAGAGGTAGAGATCCAGTCGAATATGGGAGCCGAAGCCAGCGAGGGTACTTTGGCTACAGCATTAGGATATGCTACTGCCAGTGAGAAGATTAACTTCATCGTGACAGGCGACATGAGTTTCTTCAATGGCATGAACGCTTTGTGGAACAATAGTTATGGATCTAATATCCGCCTGATGGTCATCAACAACGGCGGTCATGCGCAGATGCAGTCTTTGCCAGGCTTCACACCCGATGAACGAGCCATACGGTTCATGACGGGTAGTCATCAGGCTTCGGTCAAGGCTTGGGCTGAGGACAGAGGATTCAGCTATCTGAGTGCTCACAACGAGGAGGAACTGGAAACCAACCTACCCGTTTTCGTGAAAGCAGACATCACTCGTCAGCCTTTACTGCTGGAAGTGTTTACAGACAAGGCCGCGGATGCAGAGGCACTGAAGCAATACTACAAAAGTTTAAGGAAGAATTGACAATTGATAGTTATCAGAAACAACATATTGCCACTGAAGCGTTTTAACGCTATAAACCTGCTGGGCATTCTTTTTGCTCGTAAGGACGCTGAGCTTGACGAGTACCTGCTGAACCACGAACGCATCCACACCCGTCAGATGCTGGAGTTGCTTGTGGTGGGATTCTACCTGTGGTATCTGGTGGAATGGCTTATCAGACTCCTGATGCCTGGCAATGCTTATCTCAACATCAGCTTTGAGCGGGAGGCATACGCCAACGAGAGTAAACTCAATTACCTGGAGCATCGCAAACCCTACTCCTGGCTACGGTATATACAAAAGCCTTATTCCGTCATTCATTTGCTGGCTATCATCTTCTTCATGCTGATGGGCTGCCAGGATCATCAATCGGCTGTGATTTCCACAACTGATGCAGTGACTCTGCAAGCACAAGAACAACACGAGAATGGAAGTCTGCGAGATTCAAGCGTGAAGAATCCCGCTCCACAAGTTGCTCTGCTTCAAGACACCCGTGTGTCGTTCAGATTGAGTAACATACGCCCACAACGACTGCTTCCGGCTTCAAGTAACGGAGGAGGCAGAATCATGGCCAGGGCGCCAATGTCATTTATTTCCAAACACATCATTAACCTGCACCATGACGGGAGGCGGAGACAAGAGTCCTCGCCTTTCCGTACTTTCGCCTGTAGCGATTATTACGTGATTGCTCTCAGGCGAATCATTCGTTAGCTGTTGATTGCTTTATATCATCTAAACTAATCAACTTAAAAACTATCAAACATATTACATATTCATTTAAAATGGCAAGTTTAAAAAACCTGGCAATGGCTGATGCTGTTGCTAAACACGAACATATCAATATAAAGAAGTCTTTCTTCGGCCTAAAAGAGACTGTAGTGTATAACCAGACAGGCAGCGAAGTAGAAGTCAAGCAGATAGAATACACCTCTGATGCTGGCAAACAGCTTGAAAAACTGTTGAAAGCAGAGAAAGTGAAGGATATCCTTGCCTCAATCGGTACCATTGAACAGCGTCCGATGAGTAATGTGCGCCTTGACATCTGCGTATCCAAAGACCGCCAGTTTCTGGCACTTCAGTTATTCAATTACTATGACCTGATGTTTCATCCTGTCACAGAACCGAGAATCTTTGAAGGCCAAGAGGCTGAACTCGTAGCTTTGGTGGTTTTATAAAAGGCTAAGAGAAAAAAGTGTCCATGCTGGCATTCCGCATAATGATTTATTGGGGTTTAGCGGAAGCCAGCATGGATTTCTTTTATCCTATATCTCAATAAGTTGACTGAATAACTAAAAAAAACATTGAGAAAAACTTAATTATTTAGTTGTATAACTAAAATATTTAGTTTACCTTTGCAGTGATATTGATTGCAGAAGGTGCTACACTAACATTAAATTGAATGGTTTTATGAAAAAACTGACTAACAAGGAAAAGGAAATCATGGAACTCTTTTGGGAGAAAGGCCCCATGTTCGTCAAGGAGCTGCAAGCCCTGTATCCGGAACCTCAGCCGCATTTCAATACCTTATCCACGATGGTGAGGACTTTGGAGAAAAACGGATATCTGGACCACAAGGCATACGGCAACAGTTTCCAGTACTTTCCCATCGTGAGTGAGAAGGAATATGGAAAATCGAGTATGGCAGGCATTATCCAAAACTATTTCGACAATTCCTACCTCAGTGCGGTTTCTGCCTTTGTCAAGGAAGAGAAAATCTCTGTTGACGAACTGAAACAGCTCATTGAGCAGATAGAGAAAGGAACGGAAGACTAACACCTATTTATATATATGGAGCGTATGACAGACTTTATCACATACAATCTGGAAGTGGCGGTTCTCATTGCGGTATTCTATTTGTTTTACCGGCTATTACTGAGTCGTGAGACATTTCATCGTGTCAATCGTATCGTATTGCTCTCCACAGCAGTGCTTTCCTTTATACTCCCTTTTTGTGTGATAACCTGGCACAAGACGGTTCTGGCAGAGATGCCGGTTCCTGTGGAAGTTCACGAAGCCGCTGCTGTGACTTTGGAGCAATCCTCCTCTTGGCAGATATATGTCGTGATATTGTTCTTCATAGGCTTGACTGGTGTAGTCTTACACACCCTTCTCTCAACTTTCAAAGTGGTGGGAATCATCAGAAACGGAACCAGAATTCCTCAGGAAGAAGGCATCACATTGGTCGTTACCCGTAAACAAACGGCACCTTTCAGCTGGATGAGATACATCGTTATCAATGAAAGCGATTATGCAGACAGAGAAAACCGTCCTGCAATCATATTACACGAACGGGGACATATCCGGTGTCATCATTCCTGGGATCTGCTCCTATGCGACCTGCTTACCTCGCTGCAATGGTTCAATCCCGTCATCTGGATGCTCAAGTCAGACTTGCGCGCCCTGCATGAGTATGAGGCCGATGCAGCAGTACTTCAGTGTGGCATTGATGCCAAGCAATATCAATATCTTTTAGTTATCAAGGCTATCGGCAACAGCGGCTTGGGATACTCCGTAGCCAACAGCCTCAGTCACAGTATCCTCAAAAACAGAATCAATATGATGTTAAGAAAGAAATCCCATAAGATGAACTTGCTCAAGGCATTGTTCATAATCCCCGTAGTTGGCGTTACGCTTGCAGTACAGGCAAAGACTCAGACGGAAATAGAATATATGGCTTCAGAGCCTGATGTTCAAACCATGAGCATTCAAAATCAGCCGACAGGCAAGCTCACAATTCAGGCTCAGGTGGTTGACAAAGAGAGTAAAAAGCCTATGGCTGGTGTGACGGTGTTGGTCAAAGGAACTAAGTTTGGTACCATTACTGATACAGAAGGATTCTTTACCCTGAAAGATGTGGAAGAAGGTGCTGAAGTGAATCTGGATTTTATTGATTACGAAACAGCCGTCATTACTGCCGTAGAAACCGTGAATGGCAGTCAAATAAACATGATCCGTGAGGGTGAAGCTCCAGTTCATAACGGTGTTAAAATAAACAGCGTTGTCAAGGCTGGTGAGGCAAAGAAGGTTAATGACAAAGAAATTACCGTTCATGGCAATGTAGTTGATGAGAAAAGCCAGCCTTTTGCTGGGGTGTTGGTGCAGATTGAAGGTACTAAGATAGGTACCGTTACCGATATGGATGGCAAATTCACCATCAAGGCAAATCCTGGTGATAAGCTGAGCTTCAAGTATGTTGATTACAATAGCCAAGAATTCACTGTGCCTTTAGAATTAAAGGGAGACAACTGCAAGGTGACGCTTAGACTCAGCAAAACCGTCGTATATAGTGAGGCGAAGGAGTCCGGCTCAAAAATCGATGCCGACCTCTATGTGGATGATGTGAAGGTTGAAAGCATTGATGACATAAATCCTGATGACATCGAGAGTATGAATGTGGTGAAAAAAGAGGGCGAGCGAAACAAAATCTACATCAAGCTGAAGAAGAAATAATTAAAAAGTTTAAGGCAGCTTCCCAAACTGGTGAAACTGCCTTAAACGGAAACGCTACTCTTTCTTTTTCACTCCACCGTCACACTCTTGGCAAGGTTACGCGGCTGATCTACATTCTTGCCTTTGCAGACAGCTATATGGTATGCCAGCATCTGGAGTGGGACGGTGGCAATCAACGGGGTGAGACAATCCATCGTGTCAGGCAGCTCGATGCAAGTGTCAGCTATCTGACTGATCATCTGGTCACCTTTTGACACAAAAGCTATCACCCTACCCTTACGCGCCTTCACCTCTTGCACATTGCTCAGTACCTTCTCATAAAGGTCATCGTGAGGAGCAATCACTACCACAGGCATTTCCTCATCAACCAAAGCGATAGGTCCGTGTTTCATCTCAGCCGCAGGATAGCCTTCCGCATGAATATATGAGATTTCTTTCAGTTTCAGAGCACCTTCCAATGCTACCGGATAGGAATAGCCGCGACCTAAATAGATGCAGTTCTTGGCATAAGTGAATATTTTGGCTAACTGAGCGATATGCTCGTTTTCCTTAAGCACCTCCTCCATCTTCTCAGGAATCTGTTGCAGCTCTTTCACGATGTTCACGAAAGTATGGTTGTCGATAGAATTCTTTTCTTTTGCCATAGATAGCGCCAGCATTGCCAGCACCGTTACCTGACCGGTAAACGCTTTCGTGGATGCCACACCGATTTCCGGTCCGACGTGAATATAGGAACCTGTATGCGTAGCGCGTGGGATTGACGAACCGATGGCATTACAGATACCATAAATAAAAGCTCCCCGACTCTTGGCCAGTTCTACGGCAGCCAGGGTATCAGCGGTCTCGCCACTTTGCGAGATAGCGATCACTACATCGTCAGCGTCAATTACTGGGTTATGATAGCGGAATTCTGACGCATACTCCACTTCTACAGGAATGCGGCACAGACTTTCTATGAGATGCTTGCCTATCAAGGCTGCATGCCACGAAGTTCCGCACGCCACAATAATGAAACGTTTGGCTGAGAGGAGCTGCTTTTTGTAATCGATTACTGCAGAAAGCACTACATTGTCAGCTTCCACATTGATGCGTCCACGCATACAGTCGCGTATGCAGTCGGGTTGCTCGAAGATTTCCTTGAGCATAAAATGGGGATAACCACCTTTCTCCAGCTGTCCGAGGTTCATCGTTACCGTCTTCACATCATGCGGACACTCTACATTGTCAAGATTCACCACTTTAAGCTTTTCATCCCTTCGGATGACTGCTATCTCGCCATCATCCAGATATACTACCTTATCAGTATATTCCACGATAGGCGTAGCATCGGAAGCCAGAAAGAACTCTCCTTCCCCAATGCCCACTACCAACGGACTGCTCTTACGGGCAGCTATAATCTGATTGGGATTCTCCTTATCTAAAACAGCGATAGCATAAGCACCGATCACTTCCTGCAAGGCCAGCTGCACGGCAGTGAGCAGGTTTAACTCATGACTGGTCTGAATAAATTCTATCAACTGCACCAGCACTTCCGTATCCGTACTGCTTTGAAAGGTATATCCTTTAGCCTGCAGCTTATTCTTCAAGGAAGCATAGTTCTCAATGATGCCGTTGTGAATCAATGCAAGGCGCTTGGTCTGCGAGTAATGCGGATGGGCATTTTCCGTGCAAGGCTCACCATGAGTAGCCCAACGAGTGTGGGCTATGCCTATGGTGCCTGAAACATCCTTATCCTCTACGAAATGCTCTAAATCAGAAACTTTGCCTTTAGTCTTATAGACATTCAGTTCACGGCCTCGGTTAATTATTGCCACACCGGCACTGTCATAACCTCGGTACTCCAATCTTTTCAAACCTTTTATCAGGATGGGATAAGCATCCCTTTGCCCGATATAACCAACTATTCCACACATTTTGCTTAGTTTTTATCCATATTTATTGTCATTTTGAATGCAAATATATAAATAATCTTACAGAAAGCTATCTCAAACCTGCAGTTTTTTTTATTTAGAATGAATATTGTTACTGTCTTTCTAAAGTACAGTGACTATCTTTACCCCCGAAAGTTACTATCTTAAGTGTGGAAAGATACTGTCTTTACCCTCTAAAGACAGTATCTGTACTGGAGAACCACTATAGACATTCCTATGGAAAGTTGACAACTTTCCCATAGAATGAATATATACTTTCCCATGGTATATCTATACTCCTTCCCGGTGAAAGTTCTATAAACGCTCATTCCAACTGGAGGATCATGCGCTCTATATATATAAATATGGAGTAGGAAACGTGGGGAGTTTTCAAAAAAAAGCTTAACTTTGCACCATTTAGGAAGTGGAACCATGAACATCAAGGAATACATCAGAGAACTGAACACACAGTATCAGACCGGCAACGCACGCGAACACAGCTACCGCCCTGCGCTGAAGGAGCTGCTGGCAAGCCTGCTGCCGGGTATGATTGTAACTAACGAGCCTGCACGCATAGACTGTGGGGCTCCCGACTACATTATCACGCACAGGCAAAATGGTCTGCCTGTTTTTTTTGTGGAGGCCAAAGACATTGCCGACTCCGACCTTGACGGTCGCCGACAACACAAAGAACAGTTCAACCGTTACAAACAGGCTCTCGACCACATAATTTTCACTGACTATCTGGACTTTCATCTGTATGAACAAGGAGTATTTGTCGATAGCGTGAGGATTGCGGAAATCAAAGGAGACAGGATTGCAGGCATTACCGGAGCCGAAAACAAGTTTCTCTCCATGATACAGCATCTGGGAGTTTCGGGCATCCAGCGCATCACATCGGCATCTCACCTGGCAAAGTTGATGGCAGGCAAGGCCCGTCTGCTGGCCAATATCATCGGTCAGGCAGTTGTTTCCGATGAAGAAAAAGAGAACCATGCAAACGAAGAAGCCTCAGGATTGTTTCAGATTCCGCCAGAAGCAATATCCCAGGCAGGGCTTCATGAGCAGATGGAGACATTCCGCCGTGTGCTGCTTCACGACATAACACCTCACTCTTTTGCTGATGTGTATGCACAAACCATCGTCTATGGTCTGTTTGCCGCGCGGTTGAATGATAAGACCCCAGAAGATTTTTCACGCTATGAGGCACTAAGCCTGATACCAAAGACAAGCCCCTTTCTCAGAAACCTGTTCCAACAAATAGCCGGTCTTGACCTTGACTCGCGCATCGAATGGATTATTGATGACCTTGTGACTGCTTTTGGGGCAACAGATATGCAGAAGATACTCAAAGGCTACCATGAGGACACACAGCGAACAGACCCCATGATGCATTTCTATGAAGACTTCCTTGCAGCTTACGACCCAAGCCTGCGCAAGGCTAAAGGCGTATGGTACACTCCTCAGCCAGTGGTGAAGTTTATCGTAAGAGCGGTTGATGAAATTCTCCAGAAGGATTTCGGATTAAAGATGGGACTGGCTGACTATAGTAAGGTGTCGCACACGGTATCGGTTGAGCAGAGTTCCGACAAGCGCACGTCTGATAAAAAGAAGCATGTCAGCAAAGACCTCTTCCGTGTTCAGATACTCGACCCCGCTATGGGCACAGGAACTTTCATTTCAGAAATCATAAAGCAGGTGAAGCAAAAATTTGTAGGCAACGAAGGCATGTGGAATTCCTATCTCCGCTCATACCTGCTGCCAAGAATATTCGGCTTCGAGGTGATGGTGGCTCCATATACCATTGCCCACATGAAGATATTTCTGCAATTGAAAGAATACAGCGACCTTTCAGACAAAGACTTGCCAGTAATGAACCTTCTTCTTACCAATTCGCTTGAAGAGGCAGATGAGGCTACAGGCTCGCTCTTTGCCTATTGGCTCAGCCAGGAAGCTAACCGTGCCAACATCATCAAGCGCGACACACCCGTGATGGTGATGATAGGAAATCCCCCCTACAGCGTGAGCAGCCAGAACAAAGGAGAGTGGATTAACAACCTGATTGAAGACTATAAAAAAGACCTTAACGAGCGTAACATCCAGCCATTGTCTGACGATTATATCAAGTTCATAAGGCTCGGACAGCATTATATTGAGAAAAACGGAGAGGGCATATTGGCTTTCATCACTAACAACTCGTTCATCGACGGCATCATACACCGCCAGATGCGCCGCAAGCTGCTTGATACTTTTGATGACATCTACATTGTTGACCTGCATGGAAATGCCAAGAAGAAAGAGACTGCACCAGATGGCAGCAAAGACGAGAACGTGTTTGACATACAGCAGGGAGTCAGCATCAACATCTTTGTAAAGACTGGAAGAAAGCAAAAAGACCAGCTGGCAAACGTACATCACAGAGACTTGTTCGGCAGCAGAAACTATAAATACGAAGTATTGAATGCATTGGATATTAACACTGATGAATGGACTAAAATAGACTGCACTGAACCATATTATTTCTTTGTACCTAAAGACTTTACTGGAGAGGAAACATATAACCTCGGCTTCAAGATTAATGAATTGTTTTCCATCAACACCTTAGGAATCACCACATCAAAAGATAATTTTGTTATTTGCGATACACCCCAAGTAGTAGAAGAGCGCATAAGCCACTTGATAACATGGGATATAGAGAGACTTCGTGCTACCTATAACCTATCTGACAGCAGAGACTGGAGCATCCAAAGGGCTAAGGATGATGTTGGGAATATTTTCCTCAAAGAAAAAGTAACAAGCATCTCCTATCGGCCATTTGAAACGAAATTCCTTTATTATACAGGGAAAACGAATGGTATCGTGGCCTGGCCACGATACCATTCGTTGCGTCACATGTTAAACCATTGGAATTTGGCCATTTGCGTGATTCGTGTCAATCGGGATGCTATGTTCAAAGTTTTCATCACAAATACTATAGTTGACAAGACATACTTGTCTTCAAAAGACAATGCCTCTTTTTTCCCTTTATATAATGTCGGCTCTGCCGACTCGATTTTTGAGGAAAAAAGCGAGCTTGTGCCAAACTTCAACCCAGAGATAATCGCCAAGATAGAGGCAGGCCTGGGCGAGAAGGTGGAGCCGCTGGAACTTTTTGACTACATCTACGCCGTGCTGCATAGCCCCCGTTACCGCGAGACCTACAAGGAGTTTCTCAAGATAGACTTTCCCCGCATTCCCTACCCCAACGACTACACCTTATATATAAATATGGCTGCCAAAGGCAAGGAGCTTCGTCAGCTACACCTGATGGAAGACAGCCAGTCCTGGCCTGTGGCCACGCAGTTTCCCATGCCCGGCAGCGGAGAGGTAAACAAATTGGAGTATAAGGACGGATGCGTTCATATCAATGAAAACCAGTATTTTTCCAATATACCGGAATCGGCATGGAACTTCTATATCGGCGGCTATCAGCCAACACAGAAGTGGCTAAAAGACCGCAAGGGTAGCCGCCTCAGCTTTGAGGACATACGCCATTATCAGGAGATAATCCATGCCTTGACTTTAACAGAAAGAATCATGCGGGAGATTGACGATACCTTATATAATTAAGAGTAGTATAGATACATTCCCATAGAAAGATGGGGTATATGGCGATATGAGATAAACACAGATATAAAATTCCCATATTTTTGGGAATTATTTTTCATTATGTCCAGTAAAATAATTCCCAACCATTTGGATATTTGAAAAAAGACATTTACCTTTGCAGAAATTTATTTATGTATGATTAAAATTATTGACGATCACCAATTACTTGGAATGCAGCCGTCTGTCAAAGGGAACACAATGCACGCAGTTCTTTTCAAGAGCAAGGCTTTCAAACGGGCATGTCAAGCGTTTCTTAACCTGCTTGGCATTCTGGAGAACACGAAAGAGTTGTATTCACTTAAACAGTATGACTACCATAGAGGCGAGGATGAGAGTTACGTGCTCATACGTGATGCCAGATTGATTTTTATGGAAAACAATGAAGGAACTCAAATAATGATAACTAACCTTTTGGGGGTAAAGACAAATGAAAGAAATGAAAACAATGAAAGGAAATTCACTAATGCAGGAGCCTGTACACCCCGGATATTACATTGGAGAAGAACTGAAAAGCCGGGGGATGACAAGGAAAGCACTTGCGATGCAGATTGGCCTACAGCCGTCGCACCTCACGGAGGTCATCAAGGGGAAACGGAACATCAGCAGCCAACTGGCTGCAAAGCTGGAAGAAACACTGGGCTTACCGGCAGCATATTGGATAAAGCTGCAGCTCAGATATGATTATGAAGTCAAGCTGTCGGAACAACAGGACGAGGAAGTAAGGAAAGCTGAGAATGAACTGAGCAAGTATGACGAGATTCTCGACATGAGGACTATCTACAAAAGCATAGGCATAAGCAAGATGACGGCCCCGGAGCGGCTTGAGTTCTGCGAAAACATTCTGGGACTCCAGTATTCCTCGGAGTTACAGCGCAAGGCGATCGGCTGGTACCATCGGTCGGAGAAGACAGGAAACGACCCGAGAATGATTGCCACCTGGACTGCACTGGCCAGATACAGCGCATCACAGCGTCCCATACCGCAGGGCAAGTTTGACAAGAATCGCATGGATGACCTTGCATTCGAGCTGAGAGAGATTTTCATGGAAAACCACAACACCATGAACCGTGTGGAGTGGAAGCTGGCCGAATACGGCATCAGGTTCTGCATCACACCCAAGGTGAAACTGGCATCGGTTGACGGCTTCTCGTTTATCAAAGACGGTGTACCGGCCATTGTGGTAACAAAGCGTTTTGACAGAATTGACAATTTGTCTTTTGCAGTGTTGCATGAGGTGGGTCACCTGAAGATGCATTCTGACAGGAAAGAGTACGAGAGCAACCTGAACCTTGCCACTGAAGACGAGGATTTGTTACCAAAGATAGAGGCAGAGGCAAATAAGTATGCCGCTGAGATTCTGATTCCTAATGATTTATGGAAAGATGCTCCCCAAGTACCCATGAACCCTTACATAATCCAGAAAAAGTATTCAGCATGGGCAATGAAACAAGGGTTGAACAAGTGGATAGCACTGGGTCGCGTGTCGCACGAAACTGGCATGTATATGTTCAAAAGCGATGAAACAAGATGTATTAACTGACAGAAAATGGAGGATATAATTATGATATAAAAGGATAAACAGATACCTCGTCCAATCAGGATTGAGCGAGGCAAAGGGGCTGGTCTCTCAGAAAGTTTGACGGCTTGCGGAGACCGGCGGCACTAAACGCCGGATAATGATAATTTGAACTTGAGTGAGAACATGCAGGATAAGACAAACTCAAAGGCTGATCAAATTCAAGTTCACTAAGCAATTAAATATAAGATTTCTATATGGAATACATTTATTTGTTGTTTTCTAAAAAGGATATATATGAGTATGAATAAGCACAAATTATGGGATGTTGATGAAAAACTCTTCACATCCATGGAAGGGAAATATCAGTCGGTCAATGAGGAAAATTTCTTTAAGAATATGCGGTATAAACAAGAATACGAATGTACTGGACTCAATGACCTTATCGTGTCGGAATACGAAAATGATGACGAAATTTACATGGTAAGAGAATATAACGAGGAATATGTTGTAGGTCATGGCATTGGAACGGACGGCGAATACGAAGTACATGTGATGAACCTTTCTGAAGCGTTGACCTTGAACCTGAAAGAACTTGGTTTCATAGACAGAGACCTGACTTTGTGGGAATGGTTGCGGAAATGCGACTATAGTGTGGTTAACTATGAACGTAATTATGACATTATAGAAAATGGGAAACGGGGTTGATTTCTTTTCAAGGGACGAGCGAGGAAGACGTTCTGAATATGTTTCTCTGTCACCCACCAGAACTGTCAATGGAGTGAAAGGCCATTTGATAAAGAAAGCTGGCGATTCGGACACTCATACAAATCTCCCTTATTATTCAAACACTTCTGATGTGTATTTTAGACAAAACAAAAATGGGGTATGCCAGGCTCGTGTTTATATTGGGCAAAAGAAATATCTTGATTTTGATTGGAGTCATGCACATACCAACTCTGATGGCAGAAAGTTCGACAGAGGAACTGTTCATGTTCAGATGTGGAAGCAAAACAAGAATGGAACATTTTCTCGCGTTAGTGATGATGCAAGGAGTATGAACAATGCAGAGATGAAGATATACGGTCCGATCCTCAAAAGCTTTTGTCCATCGGTAAAACTGCGCAAAGGAAGGTGATAATTGACAATGAAAACTTTAGAAGAAGTGATTAACAGGGCGTATATCCTAACTCTGAATTGAGAAGTCCACTGTTAGCTAATACGCACATATAATAAAGTATGGAGGAAACGCTTATGACGTAAAGAAAGTATAAGAAAAGCCCCGTTCAATCAGGATTGAGCGAGGCAAAGGGGCTGGTCTCTCAGAAAGTTTGACGGCTTGTGGAGACTGGCGGCACTAAACGCCGGATAATGATAATTTGAACTTGAGTGAGAACATGCAGGATAAGACAAACTCAAAGGCTGATCAAATTCAAGTTCACTAAGTAATTAAATATAAGATTTCTATATGGAATACATTAATTTGTTGTTTTCTAAAAAGGATATATACATGATGGAACATACTAACACTGGCAGGTCAAGACGCTTAGGCCACATGCCTAAACATCAAAGAAAGAAGATGATTCATGAAAACATGCATCTAATGTCTGGCATGACTTTTACGAATGGGCTTCGATATCCGCAAATGTCAGCCTATGATGGGCCAATCGATTTTATTTCAGTTTCCTACCAAGACAGGAACAAACATGATGGAAAGAACGAAGCATTGCACTTCTTCCTGGATGACTATCGATTCCGAGATGCCGTATGGTGCAATCTTGAGAACACTACATATTCAATCAGAAAGTTTGACTATGTCTATACTCCAGATCTGTCTCTGTGGCGAGACCTGCCAACAGACTTCTATAACAGAGAAAACATTTACCGCACGCGCTTCATTGGAGCATACTGGCAACAATGCGGCTACAATGTAATTCCTACAGCGAGTTGGGGGGATTTGTCTTCTTTTTCCTATTGCTTTGAAGGCCTGCCTACGCATAGCGTCATAGCAGTGAGTGGTATGGGAAACAGAAGAAGTGTAGATGCGTTTAATCGGTGGTGCTACGGTCTTCGCCGACTGGAAGAAGCCAAAAAACCTATCTTGATTATTGTTTACGGTGAGGTGGTGGATGTGCAGGGACTCCACACTCCGTTGAAATTTATCCCCTGCTTCATACAAGAAAAATTAAGAAAACTATGAGTACAGAAAAAAACAAACTGTGGGATGTTGACGAGAAACTCTTCGCATCTATGGAAGGTAATTATGTGTCTGTTAATGAAGAAAATTTCTTTAAGAATATTAAGTACAAACAGGAATATGAATGTACATTATTGAACGACCTGCTCGTTTCTGAGTATGAGAATAACGATGAGATTTACGTTGTCCGGGAGATTTTTGAAGAATATGTCATTGGACATGGCATTGGGACTAATGGTGCTCAGGAAGAGCATGTGATGAATCTCTCTGAAGCATTGGCTTTGAATCTGAAAGAAGTCGGTTTCATTGATAGAGATATCACTCTATGGGATTGGTTGCGCGAATGCGACTATAATGTGGTTAATTATGAACGTAACTATGATATCATAGAAAATGGGAAACGGGGCTGATTTCTTTTCGAGAGATGAGAAAGGAAGACGTTCAGAATATGTGTCATTGGAACCAGCCAGAACTGTCAATGGTGTAAAAGGCCATTTGATAAAGAAAAAAGGTGATTCCGATACCCATACCAACCTTCCTTTTTATTCAAATACGTCTGACGTGTATTTTCGTCAGAATGAAAATGGGGTATGTCAAGCTCGCGTGTTTATTGGCCAAAAGACTTATTTGGATTTCGACTGGAGTCATACTCATACTAACAAAGGTGATAGAAGGAAATTTGAGAGAGGTACTGTACATGTGCAAGTATGGAAACAGAACAAGGATGGTACGTTTACCCGAATTGCTGATGCTCGGAGTATGAATAATGCCGAGATGAAGAAATATGGTCCAATTCTCAAAAGCTTTTGTCCGTCAGTAAAACTGCGCTAAACAAGATAAAACTGTTGGTGAAGATGATATTTTAACCTTAGGCAATGTTGAAAAGCAATGCCTATATAAAAAGGATAGGAGGGAAAAATAATGGAATAAAAATTATATAAGAAAAGCCTCGTCCAATCAGGATTGGGCGAGGCAAAGGGGCTGGTCTCTCAGAAAGTTTGACGGCTTGCGGAGACCGGCGGCACTAAACGCCAACAAATGACAGGAACATTAGTAGGCAATTGCAATATTAACTGTTTTTTTGTTTTAAGCCAAAAATGTTCCGTCTTTTAGAGATTAATTTCACATATTCAAACATTTTACTGTTGAATATAAACGTTTATTAACTTTTTAAAACTGAAACATTATGGCATTTTTCAAAAAATATTATGCTAAAATAAGCCAGAAATGGTATCCCCGTTCAGTAACATGGGGCAAGCCTGTCAGCACGAAACAGCTGGCTAAAGACTTGGCAAACGGCCGTACGGTTACCGCTGCAGACATCTACGCTGTATTGGCAGGACTGAGTGATGTGATGAGTCTCTACATGGCTCAGGGAAGAACCGTCAAGCTTGACGGTGTAGGCACTTTCTATTACACAGCCAACACGTCAAAAAACGGTGTTGACTCTGAAGATAAGGTGAGTGCTAAGCAAATCAACTCGGTGAGAGTGGCTTTCATACCTGAAAGGGAGAAAACGGAAAGCGGTGCCGTTACACGGGCATTGACACAACACGAGATTGTTTGGGAACTGTGGGGTGCGGAGAAAAGCAAAGGCAAGGCATCTTCGGATAACTCAAGCAGCAGCTCGTCAGGCAGCGAGTCTTCCACAGAGGGAAATTCCGGAACTGGCGGAGACGGAGGAAACGCTGGTGATGGCGACGACCTGCATACCTAATACTTGAAAGCGGTCAATCACGTGAGGGCTGATTTTACAGCCCTCACATCTCTATGCAACATGTCAAGTTTATCAATCAAAGCATAAATCTAACTGTCAAAAACTTAAGTATAAAACTGTCAGATTCCAGAGAAATACTTTAGCAAAGGCACCAGCATCAGTGATTGCACGAACTCCCCTTTATGAACCATCTCTTTCACCTCCTCTTTCTTGAAGAGATACACTTCAATGTCTTCTGTAGCATCGAGATGTTGCTGGCTGATCTTCTCTACTCCTGTAGCCAGGAAACAGTGAGTGAGGTTGGTTGTTGTGCTCGGATTAGCAGAAACCACCGCCAGTTCTTTCCATTCTCCCCCGCCATAACCAGCCTCTTCTAAGAGTTCACGTTTAGCCGCCTCTAATGGTTCCTCTCCTTTTTCAACCACACCAGCCACAATTTCGAAGTTGGTCTGCCCCAATGCATGACGAAACTGACGTACCAGTATCATATCTCCGTCTTTAGTTATGGCTGTCACGTTTATCCAGGTAGGATACTCCAACACATAGTATTCTGGATTAATTCTACCATCTGGCAATTCCACTACATCACGCCTCGCCGTGAGCCAGGGTCTTTTGATTAAATATTCGGAAGACAGTATCTTCCACTTCATGTCTTTCATGATTGTCTTCATTTATTATCTTCGCAAAGATAAGCGTTTTTCTTCTATTATCCGACCAAATCAGTTAAAAATGCTTAAATACCTGCGTTTTTATGATTTATCTCCTTTATAATAGTTGCATCAGTAACTTTTATTACTAACTTTGCAAAGGTTACAAATGAAACTAACAAATAACGGATATAAGTTATGAAAAGAAGATTTCTTTTAGTCCTGGCACTTTGTTCGTGCATCATCGTCCAGGCAGGCGGATTGATGACTAACACCAACTATCACATTGCATTCGACCGGATGATGGCACGCGGCGCATCATTTGATATCGACGCAATCTTTTCAAATCCTGCCGGTCTGGCTTGGGGACATGAGGGATGGCAGTTTTCTTTAAATTTCCAGAAGCCCTGGCAGTATCGCGACATCAATGCCATTACTCCTGCTGGCGAAACGATGTTTGAAGGTAAGGCTTCTGCACCCATTGTGCCAGCCTTGTTCGCTTCCTATAAGAAAGACCGTTGGGCTGTTTCTGCTATGATTGGCATTGTCGGAAGCGGTGGCTCTGTGGAATATAAGAATGGCGTACCTATGTTCAACGCACTGATTGCCAATACTATCACCCAGTTATCAGGAGGATTGTCTCAAACTGTCGGTGGTGCTATTCCAGCCATTACACAGGATCAGTACAAATTCGACTCATCCATGAAGGGAAAACAATATATATATGGTGGTCAGTTGAACTTCACCTATAAGTTTACTGATAACTTCGCTGGTGCCGTAGGTTTGCGTGCCAATTACTATGACGGTTATTACCGTGGTCATGTAATTGCAGGCAACCATCCTACGATGGGTACTCTGGCTAACCTCAAGTTGGATGTTGACCAGCGTGGCTGGGGCTTCACTCCAATAGTCAGCCTGGACTTCCACAAAGGCCCATTGACGATAGCTGCCCGCTATGAGTTCCGCACAAAGTTGAGAACAACAAACTCTACCTATGTTCTGGAAGCTGGCTTGAATACGGAAGAAATGATACAGAAGCCATTGACACAGTTGGTTATGGGAGGTGCAATCACAGTAGAGCAAGCCGGTGCCATTGTAAATGGGATACAAGAGAAGATGGGTGGTGGCCTTGATGCCTATACAGCTCCCTATCAGGATGGTGCGAAAACAAGATACGATATGCCTGCATTGCTGACCGTAGCTGTGGGATATGAGTTTACTCCGAAACTGCGCGCTACTTTGGAATACCATTTCTTTGACGATAAGAACGCCAAGATGGCGAACGATCGCCAGAAAGAGCTGAAACACGGTACACACGAGTTCCTGGCAGGTATTGAATATGATATCAACGATAAGTTCACTGTCAGCTGTGGCGGTCAACGTACTGATTACGGTTTGAGCGATGGCTATCAACAGGACACTTCATTCGCCTGCGACAGCTACAGCATAGGTTTAGGCGGCGCTTGGAATATCAACAAGACTTTACGCTTGAATGCAGGCTATTTCTGCAGTATTTATTCAGATTACACCAAACCTACCAGTTATGGTTCGGAAGTCTTCTCTCGCACCAATCATGTAATCGGTATCGGTATGGACTTCAAATTCTAAACTAAAGCCTATTGTTTCAAAAACATAGATAATTGCTTCAGTAATTCATGGCGGTTGCACCCCAAGCGTGGGATTCAGCAACCGCTTTTTTTATTTCTCACGAGGAAAAAATTAATCCCTCGTGAGGGACAAAAAAATCTCTCACGAGGGATTAAAAAAGCCTGCCTGGAAATATTTTCCAAGCAGGCTTCATCATTTGTTGTGGTAAAGGCGGCATCCTCGACTTTCAGACGCATAAGCGCCAACTTCGTATCAGTCGCCACACCTTGGTTAATTCAATTTTTGTTGTATCAGTCCTCAATTGTTTGTAAACACTCAGCCAGTCTGCTCCTGATGTCCCCAAGGGGAATCAATTCAGATAGGTTGAAAGCTCTTCAACCGAGATGTTTTTGGCAATAATCATACCATCCTCATCCAGTAAATAGTTTGTCAGTCCGTCCTTCAGTTCATAATTTCTGAAGATTCTCGACTCACTGCCAGCTGTTTCAACAAAACACCCGGCACCTACTACACAATCCTTTCGAACTGTCTCCTTGAATATTGACTCGTAATCGTCAAACGAAACAGAGACGAATTCAATATCGTTCGCAGCATTCTCCTGATTCGCCAACGCGCGGCTCAATTCAATATTACGTATGCGCGACGTTGCGTCATAAGATGCCCAAAAATTCACCAGCACTAAGTTACCGCGTAACTCAGACAAACGCTTTCGTGCCGGTGTCTCTGCGTCAGATCCACCCTTTATCACAAAATCAGGGGCATATTCTCCAACGCTTAGACCTGTTACGGTCTTGTTCTTTTCAATAAATGATGTCAAGGAACTAATCAATAATACAACAAAAAACCATTTTACATAATGCCTCATGTAACCTGTTTTTAGTTAATACTGAAGTAAGATTCAACGGTAAATACCGTTCATTCTTATCCTGATTTCTTCACGAAATCGGGTGCAAAATAAGCGAATATTTTATTTTTCGCCAAAAAATATGCTAAAAAACATACTTTTGGAGGTTAGTTTTTTATGTTATTTAGCATAAATAGCAAAAATTTTGCCTAATTTTGCAACCGAAAATCAGGCTTTAGGGCAAACTTCATGGGGCTTGAAGACAAAATGAATCTGCATTAGTTATGAAATTTGAGGAACTCGACTTACATGATGACGTACTTGACGCGTTGTGGGACATGCACTTTGAAGAGTGTACGCCCATACAAGAGCAGGCTATACCCGTTTTGCTTGAAGGACGCGACCTAATAGGTGTCGCCCAGACAGGTACTGGTAAGACAGCGGCTTATCTGCTACCTGTTCTCGATAAACTGGGCACTGGCGAATTGCCGCAAGACGCGATTAACTGTATCATTATGGCTCCTACCCGTGAGCTGGCACAGCAGATTGACCAGCAGATGCAGGGATTCTCATATTTCATGAATGTAAGCAGTGTTGCCGTTTATGGCGGAGGTGACGGAGTCACATTTGCGCAGCAAAAACGAGGTCTGACTATGGGGGCAGATGTTGTGATTGCTACTCCAGGAAGACTGTTAGCTCACTTGAGTCTGGGCTATGTGGATCTGTCAAAAGTAACCTTCTTCATTCTTGACGAGGCTGACAGGATGCTTGACATGGGATTCTATGATGACATCATGCAAATCGTGAATTTCCTGCCTAAAGAACGGCAGACCATCATGTTCTCTGCCACTATGCCTGAGAAGATTCAACAACTTGCCAAGAATATACTCATCAATCCTGTAGAGGTAAAGATTGCGGTATCCAAACCTGCTGACAAGATTATCCAGGCAGCGTATATTTGCCACGAGCCTCAGAAACTGGGCATCATACGAAGTCTTTTTAAAGATACCAAACCTGAGAGAGTGATTATTTTTGCCGCTAAGAAGATTAAGGTTAAGGAACTGGCTAACGCATTGAGACAGAAAGGCCTGAACGCTGATGCGATGCACTCTGACCTGGAGCAGTCCCAACGAGATGACGTAATGTACCGTTTCAAAGCAGGAAAGATTGACATCCTTGTGGCCACTGACATTCTCTCCAGGGGCATTGATGTGGATGATATTCGTCTTGTTGTGAACTACGACGTGCCTTTTGACTGTGAGGATTACGTGCATCGTGTGGGAAGAACGGCACGTGCCAATAACGATGGCCTTGCCCTCACTTTCGTAAACGATGACCAACAGACCGATTTCAAAAAGATAGAAGACTTCATTGGTAAAGACATATATAAGATTCCTGTGCCGGAAGAATTGGGTGAGACTCCTGAATACAGGCCTAAGAAAACAAGAAGCGTAAAAGGCAAGGCTCCAAAACGCAGCTACAAGAAGAAAAAGTAATCACCTACTCAGCTGATATTGTCAAAGTCCCTTGCGGAGATATCGTCAGATCCATATAATAGGATACAGAACTATCCGGTACAGTCAGCGCAGCACGGTAATGATACCCAAGGTCATCCACATCCATGAAATCCATATCAGCCAGCACAGCCCTACTCAGCACACCTTCTTCCATATAGCTGGTGAACAGTTTTTTATCAACATCTCTTCCGTAAAGTTCATGTGCCCCTTCATATACACAGATGTGAATAATGTTGTCATAGTACACGGTTTCTCTGGCTATGCCATTGTCGTCAAAGACCTTATGCGTTACCTTGTACCTGGATGGATTTATAAACACATACCCTCTGTATCTCACGCCGCCATAAGTTATCACACTGTCTTTCTGCATCTTCTGTTGTACAATAGTTACTTCGGGTGCAGCCTTTCTCTGTTCAAATGCATAGCGGTCATCGTCCGATTCCGAACGATATAGTTTCATGACATTCTCTTCATTTGTGCGAAGCCAGAACAGATTATCAGCCTGTCTCTCTATTTTATAAGATATGGTATCCGTTCCCAACAAATAGATTGAGTCACGGATAACCTTGAATGATACAGAAATTATATCATGGTCTGTAAACTTGATAGAATCACCTTGGATAAGAAAAAACGGCATATCTGTACTATCATTCACCCAAATGCCTTGTAGCAGTTGCTTGGCAACCAAATCCTCTGACATCCGTTCCAGGCGATTGGTTCCATGGCACGATGTCAGCAACGCTAAGGTAAACAAGATGATAAGGCGAATTAATCTCATATACACACTCACTTTAACAAGCACTACTTTGCGAAATTACAAAAAAGAATTCATTTTTTCACTCAAAAGACAAGGATTTATACTAACGAATATTTTTTTCTGAGAAAGTGTGCCAACTTTGAAAAGTAATTACTAACTTTGCATTAAGTTATGAAGGAATTGGCCAGACATATTGCGTCGTTGCTATTGGAAAACGATTGTGTGATAATCCCTGATTTCGGAGGATTTATCACCCATTCTGTTCCTTCCCAGCATGTGGAAGATGAGCATCTTTTCCTTCCGCCCATGCGTGTCATCGGCTTCAATCCTCAGCTTCGCATTAACGACGGCCTGTTGGCCCAGTCTTTGATGTCGGTTTACGGCACTACTTTTCCCGATGCCGTTAAAATGCTTCAGCAACAATCAAAAGAACTGACCGCCATCCTGCATGATAAAGGAAGAATGGAGCTGGAGAATGTTGGTGAACTTCGTTACAACATTCGTGGACAATATGAATTCACTCCTTTCG
The DNA here is from genome assembly GCA_017471185.1 of Bacteroidaceae bacterium. GTDB lineage: Bacteria > Bacteroidota > Bacteroidia > Bacteroidales > Bacteroidaceae > Bacteroides. The sequence goes on along the minus strand of JAFUVZ010000048.1, from coordinate 17,458 downwards.
ACAACCTGATTGCTACTCCTTCCATTTATGGCCTTGATGCATTCAAGATACAAGATTTGAAAGAGTTACAGAAAGTTAATGAAGTTTCGCTTGAAAAAGAGACACCTGCTGAAGTTGTTGTTTATGAAGGGGGCAATAAGCCAGAAGAAGAAACGCAAACCCATGAAAATGTATTAAAGCCAGCTGTTGTTTCATCATCTTCCGTATCTGCGGGAAAAGAAAGTGGCAAAGTAATAGACTTCAATAGGTATATGCGTCATGCGGCATCAGTAGCAGCCGTCATTATTTTTGTTGTGGCTTCTTTCTTTGTCGCTTCTCCTATTTTGAATACCGATATCAAGAGCAATGAGGCGAGCATGTTACCTACGGAAATGTTGAAACAGTCGCTTGCCATGAGTTCTGTCGTAACGCATCAACCCGTCCAACGTTCAACGAAAGCTACTCCAGCTGTTGTACAGTCAGATGCTACAGTCTCTTTAGAGAATGAGAAAGAGACCACAGAGGCTATATCTGCAGATGCTGAATTACCTACAGAAACTCCTGCTAAGGTTAGTGAAGCATCAGTTTCTAAAGATTCTGAGGTTAAACTTGCTTCAACAAAAAAGCTTTATAATGTTATCATTGCAAGTGTAGGTAGTGCAGAAGCAGCTGAAAAAGCAGTAAAGGACTTGCAAAAGCGGGGATTTACGCATGCCAAAGCGATTATTGGCGAAAGCAAGGCACGTGTCAGCGTAGTTTCTTTCGAAGTGGAGGCTGACGCATACCGCGCTATACAGAGATTCCAGTCAGAAGGTCTGTTTGAAGAAGCATGGGTGTTAAGACGATGATTTTTCCTGGCCATTACGATAAGGACAAATTGTTCTTTTTTCTTCAAAACTAAACCATTTATCTCATTGTTGAGAAAAACAGACACAAAATATCATAAAACTTTACTTTTTTGTATTACTTTTGCGCCGACTTTTGATAATAATAGGCGTTTTATATATGAAAAGGATTCTGATAGCAATTCTGGCAATCGAAGCATTGTGTGTGAATATTTTGCAAGCGCAACAAATAACGTTGTCGCTTGACAGTTGCCGCACCCTTGCCATTGCAAACAACAAAGAATTGTTAATTGGCAACGAGAACATCAAAGCCGCTCATTACCAGCACAAAGCTGCTATTACCAACTACCTGCCGAAAATTAGTCTTATGGCTGGATATATGCGAAACCAACGTCAGGTACAGTTGCTGAGTGACGAGAGTAAAGGAAAACTGGAACAATTTGGCGCATTGGCTACTTCCACTATGGGTCAACTGACTACTCAAGCTCAGGCGATTGCCCAGCAGATGCCACAGTTAGCGCCTCTTATCCAATCGCTTTCAACATCAATTGCTCCTTTGGGAAGCGCAATCTCTGGTTTAGGACCGGGCATAATTGATGCATTCTCCAGTGATACCAGAAACATGTTTGCAGGAGCACTTACCTTGATTCAACCTATCTTTATGGGCGGCAAGATAGCTGCTTACGACAAGATAACCCGTTATGCTGAGCAACTGGCAGAGAGTCAGCAAGCTACAGGCATGGAGGACGTGATACTCAGCGTTGACCAGGCTTACTGGCAGGTGATTTCACTGGTTCACAAGCAAAAACTGGCTCAAAGCTATCTGGAGTTATTGGAGAAGCTGGATGGCGATGTGAACAAGATGATTGAGAACGGCTTCGCGACAAGAGCTGACGGACTGAGCATCGCTGTAAAGAAGAACGAGGCAGAAATGACGCTTACCAAAGTGGAAGACGGCTTGAGTCTTGCTAAAATGTTGCTCTGCCAGATTTGTGGCATTGATCTAACCAGTGATCTCGTTCTGGCTGATGAAGAGGAAGGTTCCCTGGATGTTATGCCTCAAGAAGCCTTTTTTGACATGCAGTCTGCTTACGACAACCGTTCCGAACTGAAGAGTCTGACACTTGCCAATAAAATATATAAGGAGAAAATCAATGTTGCCCGTGCGGAGATGTTACCACAAATATCCTTTATCGGCAGTTACCTGATGACTAATCCAAATGTATATAACGGTTTCCAGAATAAATTCAAGGGCTCTTGGCATCTGGGCGTGATGCTTTCAGTACCTGTATGGAACTGGGGCGAAAGCCTTTATAAAGTGAAACAGGCAAAGGCAGAAGCGGCCATGCAACAATACCGCTATGATGAAGCACGTGAGAAAATTGAACTTCAAGTCAATCAGTCGGCTTTCAAGGTGAACGAAGCCATCAAACATTATAACATGGCCGTGAAGAATATGGATAAGGCTGAGGAAAACCTGCGTATGGCTAACCTTGGTTTCCGCGAAGGCATGATGCCGGCATCCACAACACTGGAAGCTCACACCGCTTGGCTTCAGGCTGAGTCAGAAAAGATTGACGCAGAGATTGACGTGAAACTCACAGAAACCTATTTGCAGAAGGCGTTAGGTAAATTGAATATGAACTATTGAACATTATAAAAGCAATATACAATGAAGAATAGTGAGAACAAAGACATACTTTTAGCGATAATCGCTTTAGTGGCTATCATTCTTGTAGTGGCAGGCGCAGGTTTCTTCATGCTTCGCAAAGGCCCTGAGGTGATACAGGGCGAAGTGGAAGTAAACCAGTTCAGGGTATCCAGCAAGGTACCTTCCAGGGTAATGATGATGCTTAAGCAAGAAGGCGACATGGTACGAAAAGGAGATACCCTCGCCATCTTGGATGCACCAGACGTACATGCAAAACTGGCACAGGCAGAAGCAGCTACAGCAGCAGCAGAGGCACAGAATGCCAAAGCTATAAACGGTACCCGCCAGGAACAAATTCAAAGTGCCTACAACATGTGGCAGAAAGCCATTGCAGGTGTCGATATCGCCAACAAGACCTATGATCGTGTAAAACGCTTGCATGATGAAGGAGTTATCGCTACCCAAAAACTTGACGAGGCAACGGCTCAACGTGATGCCGCCATTGCTACCGAGAACGCAGCAAAGTCGCAATACGACATGGCCATGAACGGTGCCCAGCGTGAAGATAAAGCAGCAGCTGCTGCATTGTTAGCGCGTGCAAAAGGAGCTGTGGCAGAAGTAAACGCATATATCGACGAGACGTATCTCATAGCCCCTTGTGACGGAGAAGTGACTGAAACTTATCCACAGTTGGGCGAACTGATTGGTTCCGGCTCCCCTATCATGAGTATCGCTATGATGGACACAAAGTGGGTGACCTTCAATGTACGCGAGGATTTGCTTTCAAACATTCACCAGGGTGAAACGGTCAAGGCTTTCATACCTGCACTCAATAACCGTGAGGTTACCTTGAAAGTGTATTATATGAAAGACCTGGGTACCTATGCAGCTTGGAAGGCAGTTAAGACTACAGGCCAGTATGACCTCAAGACGTTCGAAGTAAGGGCTCGTCCCGAAGAGAACATCGAAGGTTTGCGTCCTGGCATGTCAGTGATTATGAAGAAATAATACCAAGCAGGAGCTACCTGTTATAAGAAGATAGAAGCTATGGGGTTAATGGTCAACGGTTCATCGTCTTTGAGCAGTGTCTTCAAGCGTGAGTGCAGACGTCTGGCAACTGATTGGATTTATCTTTTCGGACTGCTGTTTGCGCCCGTACTGGCGTTCATCTTCTTCAGTACCGTCATGTGGGAAGGCTCGCCTACAGAGTATCCTGTAGGTGTGGTGAACATGGATAGTCAGAGTGCTACATCCCGCAATCTGGTACGCACACTTGATGCTTTCCAGATGACCCATGTCGTGGAACATTTCACTGATATCGCTCATGCTACAGCTGCCATTCAGGAAGGTCAGATTTATGGTTTCTACTACATTCCCCGAGGTTTTTCAGCTGATGCCAATTCTCAGAAACAGCCGAAACTTTCGTTCTATACCAATAACTCTGTCCTGTTGGCTGCTTCTATGGGAATGAAGGATTTCAAAATGGGAAGCGAACTGGCTTCAGCTTCTGCGCAAAGACAAGTTCTTAGGGCGAGAGGTTATACTGACGATCAGATTCTTCCGTTGATTCAGCCTATGGTCATTGATGTGCATCCTATAGGAAATCCTTGGATTAATTATGGTATGTATCTGAACAACATGCTACTTCCGGCTATAATGATGATGATGATCTTCCTTATGACCACCTATGCTGTTGGTATAGAAATCAAGGAAGGTTCAGGACGGGAATTGTTGGAGAAAGCAAACTACAATATCGTCACTGCCATCGGTGGCAAACTGTTACCTCAAACGTTGATATACTCTATGTTGGGGCTGTTATACCTTGCCATCCTTTACGGCTATTTGCACTATCCGCTTAACAATGGCTTCTTCCCGATGGTTCTGGCTATGTTGTTTTTCGTGTTGGCAAGTCAAGCTCTGGGTCTCTTCTTTATTGCGATGATCCCTACCCTCCGACTCGGCATGAGTGTGGCTACCCTTTGGGCTGTACTATCGTTTTCCATCTCTGGATTCACTTTTCCTGTGATGGCTATGCACCCCACCCTTCAAGGTCTTGCCAATCTTTTCCCTTTGAGGCATTATTACCAAATATACACAGACCAGGCGTTAAACGGTTACCCCATGATCTATTCTTCATGGAGCTATCTGGCCCTGTTGCTGTTCATGTTGCTTCCGCTCTTTGCGCTGAAGCGCCTGAACAAGGCATACCTGTATTATAAATACATTGCGTAACCATGAAGAAAGGCACTTTGTTAGATACTATTATAGAAGGATTCCTTGATGTGGCATACATCTGGAAAAGAGAGATGAAGAATGTCGTTAAAGACCAAGGCGTACTGATATTCTTCATTCTCGTTCCTCTCGCCTATCCTTTGCTTTACGGTTTCATTTATACCGAAGAGGTGGTTCGTGAAGTGCCCGTAATCGCAGTTGATGAAGACCATTCCGCACTCAGTCGTGAATTCATCCGCAAGGTAAACGCAACTCCTGACGTTAACATCATAGCTTACAGCAACGATATGGAAGAAGCTCACCAAGGCTTGCGTGAGCATCAAGCACGAGGCATTCTTCGTATTCCATCAGGATTCAGTTTGAATATAAACAACATCAACCATTGGCAACAGGCACATGTTGACATCTATTGCGATATGAGCAGTATGTTTTATTACAAAGCCCTGTATCAAAGCAGTACTTACGTTTCTCTGGAAATGAATAAAGATATCAAGATACAACGTAACAGTGCGATTACCACCGCTCGCGATGAAGAAATCAACACAGCTCCCATAGATTATGAGTTTGTTCCGATGTTCAACGCGACGAGCGGATATGACGGTTTCCTTTTGCCTGCCGTACTGATCTTGATTCTGCAACAGACTCTGGTGTTAGGTGTAGGAATGGCTGCTGGAACGGCCGTAGAGAAAAACAAGTTCCATTCTCTCGTGCCTTTCAATAAACACTACCATGGCACTATGCGCATTGTATTGGGCAAAGCACTCTGCTACATTATGATTTACGCATTGGCTTCACTCTGGATACTGGTTTGTGTGCCGAAATTCTACAATTTGCCACAAATACCTCAGCCAACAGATTTGCTGTGGTTCGTAACCGCATACGTTTTCGCCATCACTTTCTTCGCTATGACGGTATCTGTTTTAGTGCGGGGACGCGAGAAGTCAATTATCCTATTTGCTTTTATGTCAGTACCTCTGCTCTTCATCAGTGGTATATCGTGGCCAGGCATAGCCATCCCGACATTCTGGAAAGTGGTTTCCTATCTCTTTCCTTCTACATTTGGTATCAATGGGTTTGTACGCATGAACACGTTGAGTGCAGACCTTAGTCAAGTAGCCAATGAATATCACACACTCTGGCTTCAGACCGGCATTTACTTCATCATCACCTGTCTGGTTTACCGTTGGCAGATTATCACCAGTAAGAAGCGTGTCGTCGAGGAGTATAGAGAGCTAAAAAGGAAGCAAGATAAGAAATAACCATATTTTTATTTGCTTATAATATCAAATTACATTACCTTTGCAGTCGGAATTGGCAACCGTCCGCCATCAAGCGGTCGGCTTAAGGGAATCAGGTGAGAAACCTGAGCTGTTCCTGCAGCTGTAATCCCCACTATTTAGGCTTGCATCCACAAGCGTCACTGTCGGGCTTTACCGATGGGAAGACCATGCAAGTTCCGGGAGAGCCAGAATACCTACCTTTTCCAAACAAATATGTACTGAGCTTCCAGGTAAGGGGCGAAGAACGTTTAACTAATTTATATATAACCAAGCATTTAAGCTTTTAGTATCTGTTTTTATGAGATACAACAAATTCATGGTCATGATTTTGGGCTTGTGCCTGTTTACATCACAGGCACAGGCTCAAAGCATCCTTTCAGGTAAGAGTGAAACAGAACTTTCTTTGATGCTGGAAGAGGTGGTGGTAACAGGCACAGGTACCCAACACCTGCTTAAAGACGCTCCGGTACAGACAGAAGTGATTAACCATAAGATGCTTGAGGCCTATGGTGGCAAGAGTTTACAAGATATGCTCACAATGCTCACCTCCTCTCTTGATTTCAACGAAGATGATATGGGTAGTCAGATGCAGATGAACGGATTAGGAAACAACTATATCCTCATCCTGATTGATGGCAAACGTATTCATGGAGATGTAGGTGGACAGAACGACCTGGGGTTGATTGACCCGAACAACATCGAGAAGATAGAGATTGTAAAAGGCGCATCCAGTGCCCTTTATGGTAGCGACGCTATCGCTGGTGTAATCAATATCATAACCAAGAAACATGATGAAGGCTTTCTGTTGGAAAACACCACCCGTGTGGGTTCACACGGAGATGTGAGACAACACAATGGCATTGGGTTCCGCATCGGACGTTTCCAGAGCTATACGAACTTGCAGTTGCAACATACCGACGGTTGGCAGAACACAGCAACGGAATATACCACTGGCAAGGAAACGCCGGTTACCGATAGCCGAAACAAAACGGTAAACCGTTATACTAACGCTCAGGTGGCTCAGAAATTCACCTATGACATCGGGGACAAACTCCAACTTTATGCGGAAGGTAGCGCTTACTGGAAACACATCTACCGCCCGAGTGGCAAATATGCTCATTACGATGTCAAGACTTACGACCTGGAGTATCATAATTCTTCTTTAGCCGGTGGTGCGAAATATCAACTGAACGGCACTGACCAGATTACCCTGGATGTCGATTGGAATCGTCATGCTTATTATTATCATTTCACAGACACCACCCTTGTTGACGGATATCTGTTTGGTAAATTCACCCACTATTATCCACAATTTCCTGGCGAGCATAACCTGCAAAGCGACCAGCAACGCACGATGGTGACCCTCAAGAGTGTGTTTGAGTTGCCATACGAAAACAGGCTCAGTGCCGGTCTGGAATGGCGTTACGACTGGCTGAACGCTCCGATGCGTGTGGATGGTGAGAGGGTGAGCGACTGGACGGGCGCACTATATATTCAGGATGAGTTCAACCTTTTGCGTTGGCTGAACATTACCGGAGGCTTGCGCCTGAACAAGAACCAGAACTTTGGTCTGAAGCTTACTCCCAAAATCTCGGCCATGTTCAGTGCGGGCGACTTACGCATCAGAGCCACTTGGAGCGAAGGATTCAAAAGCCCTACTCCAAAAGAGCTTTACTACCGTTATGTGAGGGAAATGAACGGCACCTATTTATATTTAGGCAATACCAACTTGAAGCCTCAGACCTCAGATTATTTCTCTTTGGGAGCCGAGTATTCCTGGAAAGGCTTCTATTTCAATGTTACCGGATACTTCAACAAACTGGACAACATGATCAACTTGGTTACTATTCCAAACTATGAGGCTCCTGCAGATTATCAGGTAGCTTACGAGTTGAAGAAGACGCGCCAGTACCAGAATATGGAGGATGCCAAGACCTACGGAGTGGATGCAACCATACGCTATGCCCATAAGGACTGGACAGCTGGCATAGGTTATAGTTATCTGGACAATGTGGCTCATGTATATGACACCAGCAAGGACATCATGCGTGAGGTGATTATTGATGGAACGGCTCACCATAAGGCTAACGCCTATGTAACTTGGAAACATGGCTTCGGAAAAGCCTATCGTTTAGGTGTCGGTATCTACGGGCGCATGAGCACCAAACGCTATTACCAGACCGATGGTGACGGCAAAGGCTATCAGATATGGCGCATCAATACCACCCACGATTTCGGCAAGAGCAAGACCATGAGCTATCGTTTGGAAGCTGGCGTTGACAATATATTCAATTATGTGGACAAGACGCCTCATGGCCGTCATTTGGGCACCACCACACCAGGAACAACCATTTACGCATCGTTTACCATAAAATTCAGTAAAGGAAAGAAAACTAACAATAAGTTTAACTCAAATTTAAGTAACAATGAAGAAGATTAAGTTTCTGACCATGGCCATGTTAGCTCTGGTACTTGCAGGTACGTTTACGTCTTGTAAGAAGGATGATGATCCAAAGGAAGTCATCAAAGAAGTTGAAGTAATCAAGGAAGTAGAGAAAGAAGTAATCAAGGAAGTTGAAGTTGACAATGCCTATAGCCGCTATCTGAGTGCTGTAGTCAACAACATCAAGGCTAAGAAGCAGCATGACAAGGCCATCCTGCTGGTGGCTTTCGGCTCAACTTGGGAGCAGGCTTTTAACGCTTTCGATTCAACAATTGAAGCTTACGAGGCAGCATTCCCAGAGTATGACGTGTTCCTGAGCTACTCTTCAGCTATCTGTATCAACCGTGCAGCAGCTGGTGAGAACGGCGTTTCTAAGAACTATTACGCTCCATCTTACTGGCTGTCAGCTTTCGCACAGGAAGGCATTCAGTATGGTGAGATTGTAGTTCAGTCTCTGCAGGTAATCCCTGGAGAGGAATACACCCGTGTGATCAATTACATCAAGGACTTTGCCAACAACGCTAACGGTGACCTCGATGACAAGTATCTGGCAAGTGTAACCCTGAAGCTGGGTGTACCTCTGTTGCAGGATAAGGATGAGGATGTGCCAGCTGTGGCTAAGGAGCTAAACGCTCTCTATAAAGACAAGGCAGCTGAGGGCGTAGTTGCTTTCATGGGCCATGGTAACCCTGATTCTTATGACACTTACAAGGCTAACGTTCGCTACACTCAGTTGGAAGAAGCTCTGCAGGAATACAGCATCAACTACTATGTAGGAACTGTAGATATGATGGATAACTTCAAAACTGACGTTAGGGAGCGCATGGTGGCTAACGGCATCACTTCAGGAAAGGTATATTGCCATCCGCTGATGTCTATCGACGGTGACCACGGCCACAACGATATGGCTGGTGATGATGACGACAACTGGGAAGAGGGCGTTGGCTTCACTCCTAATGAGGAAGGTGAAGTAGAAGACACCAGCTGGAAGATGTATTTCCAGCATCTGGGTTATGAGTGCAATGATGACACTATGATTGAGTTAGGTCTGCTGGAGCTGCCTACAGTACGTCAGATCTGGATGAACCACACCATTGATGCTATCGATAGCGAGCCTCTGGATTACTATCATTCAAAGAATCCTGAAGAGTAAAAAACATACTCTCTCTATAAAACTTTGTTTTTTGCAGACGGGACAGTGCCCATCATAAGGGCACGCCCCGTCTCTACCGTTTAAATATGAATAAGAAAAAACTGACTGTTTTACTGTCAATCCTATGTCCAGTTTTGGCTGTCTATGCAGAAGATAACCTACTGACTACCAACTATTCTATTTTATCAGATAGTACTGTTCGAAGAATGGGACAAAACCCTGACATCGCCAAGGAGTTTGAGCTGAATCCTGTGGTGGTGACAGGTACAGGTACTCATCAGCGATTGAAGAACACCACGGCTCCCGTAGCGGTGGTGACGGCTAACGAAATCAAACGTGCCGGCATTACGGACTTTCAGCAGGCGATGACTATGATGGTGCCATCCCTCTCCTTTAACCCCACTTCCATGGGTGCCTATCTCACGATGAACGGCCTGAGCAACAAGTATGTCTTAATCCTGGTCAACGGGCACAAGCTGATTGGCGATGTGTCGAATAACATTGACCTGGATCGTATCGACATGAGCCGCATCAAGCGCATCGAGGTGTTGAACGGAGCGGCATCCTCACTCTATGGCTCTGATGCCATCGCAGGTGTCATCAACATTATAACCAATGACCCACAAGACGAAATAACACTGACAAGCAGTACGAAATACAGTGGCAAAGGACAGTTGACGCAAAGCGTGAACCTGGACATCGCCAAAGGGAAGATCGGCTCTTCTACGGCTTTCAAGCATGCACAGGCTGACAACTGGCAGAATTCTCCTTACGAAACAGTAACAGCCAAAGACGGCACAACCAGCCTTCGGGAAACGGTATATCCCATGTCTTTTGGCTTTCATAGCAATATGCTAAACCAGAAATTCACGTTACAAGCCACAGAAAAACTGTCGTTCTATGCCAGTGGCAACTATTACTGGAAGCTGACCGACCGACCACCTAAGACAAATGACACTAACGGAGGCTTTAACTATGACATACACCATGAGTCCTGGCGATTTGAAGCCGGTGGACTCTACCGCATCAATTCTAAGAACTCTATTAAGCTGGATCTCACTGCTGATGATTTCCAACAACGACATAAGTTCATCACCGACTATCAGGATTATTCCATCGGAGATTATTCTTTGACCAAGAAACAGAAGTTTTACAACGCAGAGCTGAGGGGAATCTTCCATTTCACCACCAACAGTAATACGGTGTTCGGACTCAATGCCCGTGAAGACAAGCTGAAGGCTACAAGTGGGGATGTTGACGCATCGGCTTATACCCTATCCGCTTACGCTCAACATGAGATGAAGTGGAAAGCTTTTAAAGCTACTTTCGGAGCAAGATACGACTATCACGAGCTGGCTGGTAGCCATTTCAGTCCAAAGGCAACACTGATGTACACCACTGGAGGACTGAACCTTCGTGCCACCTATGCACATGGATTCATCTCTCCCCAACTCAGTGAACTTTATTACAAATATTATAACGACAACGCAGGTCGGAAGCCTACTGTTTCCATCGGGAACAAGGACTTGAAGCCTGGTAAGAGCAACTATTTCTCATTAAATGCTGAATATCGTACAAACCGGTATAGCATTGCCGTAACGGGTTACCTGAACTACCTGAGCGACATGATTACCCGTAGGCTATACCCTATCAATGATGAGATTAAGGATTGGTCGAAAAAAAACCTCCAGTTGACGCAAGAGCAGATTGACCGCTTGGAGGACTACAATTTGTATGTGAATTTCGACAAGGCGATTATCCGTGGCATACAGGTGGACGCTTCCGCCAACCTGTTCCCTGGCTTTGTCGTGACAGGTAACTACAGCTATACGTACTCGCGTGGCAGACTCGACGGTGTTTGGCAGAACATCGAACGAAGCATTCGCCATACGGGTACTGTAGCTGTTAACTACTCTCACAGTTGGGGTTACTACCGCTTAAACGTGAACCTGAACGGCCGTTTGCAGAGCAAGCGTTATTTCCCAGGAGAAGATGATGCACCTGGCTATGGCATCTGGAACATCAACACCCGCCATACATTCGACCACATCCGTCATATTCAGATAGAGCCGAGCATCGGCATCGACAATATCTTTAACAAGAAGGATGTCCGTCCCAAGGGTGTGAACTATGCCTTGCTCTCGCCAGGAAGGATGTTGACGATAGGACTGAACATTAAGTTTAATTGAATATATGTTTATGAAGAGGATTCTAATTTTGATTAGCCTTGTTTTCATGTGCCTGACAGCTTTTTCGCAAACTGAGAAAGCGGCTGTCCTGATCGTGCATTTCGGCACTTCTGAAGCGGAAGGACGTGCCTTGTCACTTGATGCCGTCAATCGGGATGTTAAGGCTGCTTTTCCTGAACTGGAAGTGAGACAGGCTTACGCTTCTGGCATCATTCGCAAGAAACTGGAGAAAGAAGGCCTGAAGATACAGGGATTGCAAGAAGCCTTGATGCAATTGTGTGCAGACGGCTACCAGCAGGTTTATGTGCAGAGTTCCACCCTGATGGAAGGCATAGAGATGTCGAATATCCGTGAGACAGCCAATGAATTCAAGTCGTTTTTCAAGACTATCAAAGTGGGTAACCCTTTGTTGTACAGTGTCGAAGATTGTCGTAAGGTATTGGAAATCCTCACTGATGAACCTGCTGAAAAGAATCAGGGTGTAGTACTGATCGGGCATGGCACTACGCATCCTTCTACCGCTACCTATGCCATGTTGCAGATGATGCTTCGCGAAAAGGGACTCGACGCTTGGTTTGTCTCTACAATTGAGGGCTATCCGACGCAAGAAATGACCATAAACGACCTGAAACATACAAAGGCGAAGCGTGTTCTCCTCCGACCTTTATTACTGACCGCAGGCGACCATGCCCGTAATGACATCGCCAAAGAGTGGAAATCTTTCTTTGAGCAGCAGGGATATGAGGTTTCTGTTAAGTTGCAGGGACTGGGTGAATTGCCTGCCATCAGGGCAATGTATGTGGAGCATATCAGGGAAATGATAGACGAGGTGAAATGAATTAACTAAAGTTTCGCAAGTGAATGAATATACTATTGAATAGCGCCCCGAAGGGGCAGAATGCTAATAGCCCAGGGCATCGCCCTGGGTACAAGGATATGGTTAGGCTCGCCCTGAAAGGGCAAAAGTCTTATCTTGTCCTTCATGCTTTTGCCCTTACAGGGCGTAAGCTACAAACTATATTCACCCAGGGCGTTGCCCTGGGCTGGAAGCTTACTGGCCTTTCAGGCCGTATATACAAGCTTGCGAAATTTGAATGAATTAAGAATACAGAAGCTAAAGAATATGAGTAGAGCAAAAATAACAGTGGCAGGCATCGGTCCTGGCAACGAAGCCGACATAACTGGTGCCGTGATTAATGCCTTGAGGGAAGCCGATGTGGTGGTAGGCTATAAGTACTACTTCCAGTTTGTCAAACCATACCTGAAGGAGCAGGCGCAATGCGTCGATACTGGTATGAAGAAAGAGCGTGACCGTGCGCGTCAAGCATTTGAACTGGCGGAGGAAGGAAAAAATGTGGTCGTGATCAGTTCTGGCGACGCTGGCATCTATGGCATGACACCTCTTATCTATGAGATGAAGCGTGAGCGAGGAAGCGATATCGAGGTGTCGTCCATCCCTGGTATCAGTGCTTTCCAGAAAGCCGCTTCCTTGCTGGGTGCCCCCATCGGACACGACCTCTGTCTCATTTCCCTGAGTGATCTCATGACTCCATGGGAAAAGATTGAGAAACGCATCATAGCCGCAGCTGAAGCCGATTTCGTGACAGCTGTCTATAATCCCAAGAGCGTTGGAAGATACTGGCAGCTTTACCGTTTGCAGGAACTGTTCCTCAAGCATGGCAGAAACCCTGAAACGCCTGTGGGATATGTGCGCCAGGCAGGTCGTGACGAACAGGAAGTGAAGGTCACTACCCTCGCCGACTTTAATCCTGAGGATGTGGATATGTTCACTGTCATCATCATAGGCAACTCCCAATCCTATGATTGGCAAGGAAATATCATCACCCCACGAGGCTACTACCCACAAACTCCCCCAGTTGATTCCCCAAGCCCTACTCCCAAAATCGGTCAAAGCATCATGATAGAAAGCTTCCGTACCATCGAGAAGGAGCTGAAAGACCAGAACATGCCCGTAGGACGCAAGTGGCCATTACTCCATGCCATCCATACCACAGCCGACTTCGATATGGAGAACATCCTGCTGGTGGATGACAAAGCGGTAGAGACGATGTATGAAGGTGTGGCAAGCGGAAGGATCAAGCACATTGTAACAGATGTGACGATGGTGGTGAGTGGCATCCGTAAAGGAGCCTTGCAACGTCTGGGTGTAGATGCGAAATGTTACCTGGACGATCCTCGTGTGAAACAGATGGCAGAGGAAAAAAATATCACCCGTACGCAAGCCGGTATCCGTCTGGCGGTACAAGATATGCCAGAAAACGCTATCTTTGCATTTGGGAATGCTCCTACCGCTTTGATGGAGCTTTGCGACTTGATGAGGAAAGGAAAGGCTTTTCCTGCTGGAATCATTGCGGCTCCTGTGGGTTTCGTGCATGTCAGGGAATCCAAGCACATGGTGAAGCCTTTCCATGATGTTCCCAAAATCATTGTTGAGGGACGAAAAGGTGGTAGTAATCTTGCTGCGACGCTGATAAACTCCATCCTTTGCTTCAATGATGCCGAAGCCTTGTGGCCTGGAAGAGACTTGTGAATATGAAGAAGTTTATCATCATAGGTTTGAGCGATGCACAGGAACCCTATCTGGAACCTGTGGTAAGGGAGCATATTGCCCGTGGCAACGTGTTCAGTGGTGGCAAGCGTCATCATGAAATCATGAGGCCCTACTTGCCTGAAGGCTACCGTTGGATTGACATCACAGTACCCCTTTCCTCCGTCTTCAGACAATATGAAGAAGTCGTCGACTGCCAACATATAGTGGTTTTCGCCTCAGGAGACCCGTTGTTCTTTGGCTTCGCCAACACCATCCTCCGTGAGATGCCTGATGCAGAGATAACCCTCTTCCCTTCGTTCAATTCCCTGCAAACCCTGGCACACCGCATACTGTTGCCTTATCACGATATGCGTATCGTGTCTTTGACCGGTCGCCCCTGGCATGAGTTCGACCGTGCCTTGATTGAACGGACAAACAAGATTGGCGTGTTGACTGACAACCGCGACCATACCCCGGCAAATATCGGCCGACGCATGCTCGACTACGGCTATGACCAGTATGTCATGTATGTAGGAGAACATCTGGGAAACCCCAAGCAAGAGCAAATAACAAAGCTCTCGCTTCTGGAAGCTTCTCAAAAGTCATTCAGCAACCCCAACTGTTTGATTTTGAAAGCTGAACAAACTAAGCCAAGATTACTCGGAATCCCAGATGGCGAGTTCGCTATCCTGGAAGGCCGACCTCGTATGATTACCAAGGCTCCTATCCGACTGCTTTCCTTACAGGCGTTAGACCTCTATCAGAAGCATACCTTCTGGGACATTGGCTTCTGCACAGGCTCTGTGAGCATTGAGGCCAAGCTGCAGTTCCCCCATCTGCAAATCCTCTCTTTCGAGGTGCGTGAAGAAGGCAAGGCACTGATGGAAAACAATGCCCATAGGTTTGGAGCACCTGGTATCAATGCCCTTATTGGAGATTTCCTAAAGCTGGAAATCAAAGACTTGCCTCGTCCTGATGCCGTGTTTATAGGTGGGCATAACGGACAACTCTTTGCTATGCTGGAGCGCATCAAGAGCGTCTTGCTCCCTGGCGGATGCGTGGTGTTCAACTCCGTGAGCAGTGAGAGCCAGCAAGCCTTTAAGGAAAGCATCACGGCTTTTGGCTTCAGGCTTCTGCCATCGCTCCACATTACCCTGAATGATTACAACCCTATAGAAATAATGAAAGCTACGATATGATGAAAATAGCCGTAATATCCGTAAACGAAGCAGGCAACCAGATAGCCTCTCTGATTCAACAACAGCTCAAAGCCCAGAAGCTGAGCCGTACAGACATCGGTAAGCGATGGAATGATTTTGAGGCATTCGTGTTTATAGGCGCCATGGGAATCTGTGTGCGTACCATCGCTCCCTATATCAATGACAAGCATACCGACCCTGCCGTTATCTGCATTGACAGCTTGGGCAAGCAGGTAATATCCGTTTTGTCTGGCCATGTGGGTGGCGCGAATGATCTGACACTTGAGCTTTCTGGCATCTTGGGTGCCCAACCGGTCATCACCACCCAGAGTGACCTTAACGGACTTTGGGCGCTCGATACGTTTGAAAGCCGTTTCGACTGGCCTATAGCTTCCGATGTGTGGGGGGATGACATGAATAAGATCATCGCTACTTTCGTTAGCGGTCAACCCACTGCATTGCTGATGGATGTGCGTGACGAAGGTACTGATTATCTGGAAAGTACATTGCCGAGTCATGTCACTGTAGTGAATGACATGAGCGAGGTTTCCCCCAGCAAATACAAACTGGTTATCATCGTTTCTCCGTTCAAGCGCCAGGCTCCTGTCGGAGTGTTAGAACTCCATTTCGTGCCAATGGTCGGTACTATAGGCTTTGGTTTGGCACATCAGGCAGAGAATCCGCTGGCTATCTATGATGAGATTGACGAAGCCTTTGCCAACAGGGGTATCCTGCCTTGCTCGCACAAGTATTGCACCATCGATGTGAAAGCTGATGAGCCTTTCGTGGAAGTGCTCCAAGAAGAATATGATGAAGAGGTTTGTTTCTTCACAGCAGAGGAATTGGCTCAGGTAGAGGTTCCCCACCCCAGTGATACGGTATTGAAGCACGTGGGTACTCCCAGCGTTTGTGAAGCGGCTGCTATTCTTGGTTCTAATCATGGCAAGCTGTTGATTGAGAAGGTAAAAGGCAAGAACTGGACAGCTGCCTTGGCTATTGATTACGCTCATTTGCGTCAGGCTCGGCAAGGACATGTAGAGATTGTTGGTGCAGGTCCTGGTGATCCAGACCTCATTTCTGTGCGAGGTCGCAAGATGTTGGAAAAGGCCGACCTTATCTTGTATGCTGGTAGCCTGGTGCCCAAGGAGCTTACCGAATGTCACAAGCCAGGAGCTACCGTACTCAGTTCGGCATCTATGGCATTGGAAGAGCAGGTCAATCTGATGAAGAAGTTCTACGATGAAGGCAAGTTCATCGTGCGTCTCCACACGGGTGACCCTTGCATCTTCGGAGCCATCCAGGAACAGATGAATTTCTTCGACCAATGGGGCATGAGCTATCACATCACCCCAGGCATTTCATCCTTCCTGGCAGCTGCTGCAGAGCTACGTTCCCAGTTCACGATACCTGAGCGGGTACAGACCATCATCCTCACCCGTGGCGAAGGGCGCACCCCCATGCCTGAGAAGGAAAAGCTGCATCTGCTGGCACGAAGCCAAAGCACCATGTGCATTTTCTTGAGTGCCGCCATTGTGGATGATGTTCAAAGGGAATTGTTGATGGAATATCCTGAAGACACCCCTGTGGCAGCTTGTTATCATCTCACATGGAAAGACCAGCGTATCTATCGTGGCGTGTTGAAAGACCTGGCGAAGATTGTCAAGGAAAACCATCTCACGCTCACTACCATGTTGGTGGTTGGTGATGCCATCGACAACCGTCAAGGTCTCTCTGAGCTGTACAACAAGCAATTCACCCACTTGTTTAGGAAAGGGGAAAGTAATGAACAATGAATTTCAAGTTTCGCAAGTAGATGAATATGCTATCGAATAGCGCCCCGAAGGGGCAGAAAGCTAATAGCCCAGGGCATCGCCCTGGGTACAAGGATGCAGTTAGGTTCGCCCTGAAAGGGCAAAAGCCTTACTTTGTTTTTCAT
>JAFUVZ010000022.1 GCA_017471185.1 Bacteroidaceae bacterium | reverse complement strand
TATGAACAAAAAGTTTTTATCAATGGCAGCTGCCGCGATGATGTTCGCGGCCTGCACGGAGGATGCTCTGCAGCCCGAGCCGATTGAGGTCGCCAAGACCCCGGCGGTGATGGGACAGACACCCGTAGGCTTCAACGCCTATACCAACAGGGCTGCAACCCGTAGCGGCGTGGCTGGTCCTGTTACAACTGATGCGCTGAAGAACCCTGCTACCTCTCTGATTGGTCAGGCTGGCTTCGGTGTGTTCGCTTACTACACTGACAACAAGGAGTATGCGAGCAACACCAAGCCCGACTTCATGTACAACCAGCAGGTGGCTTACAATGCATCTGCCCAAGGGTTCACTTATACACCGGTAAAGTACTGGCCTAACGAATATGGCAGCAACGCCGAGAGCGTTGACGAGGATATGGTGAGCTTCTTCGCCTACGCTCCTTATGTGGAGGCAGACGTTGCTACAGGAAAAGTAGGTAACGAGAGCTATGGTATCACCGGCTTCACACGCAACAACGTAGCCGGAGACCCGCTGGTAAAATATACCACCTCTTTCAACCTGGGCAATCAGGTGGATCTGGTATGGGGTACCGTGGCAAGCGACGCTACCACTTGGGCTACACTGAACAGTGCGGGCTCACAGAATTTGGCTGCCGGAAGACCTTACCTGAACGTGCAGCATCCTGCCAACATCGACCAGAAGATGAAGTTCAACTTCCAGCATGCGCTGGCTCAGCTGAACATGCAGATTGACCTGGACGCTGACCTCAGCGAACATGCTGACAACGACGGCCATGCTGCCGACAAGACCAAGGTGTATGTCCGTAGCATCAGCTTTGGCGGTATCGTGCTGAAGGGTGCGCTGAACCTGAACAACACATCTGCCAATGCAGCCCGCTGGATGAACTACACCGGTGACGGTGACATCTCTAAGGGTGCTGAGGTGGTTGTGCTCAACGACGGTCGTAAGGATGGCAAGGAAGGTGCCGTTGCCAACGGTTCTGAACCTTTGAACAATGTCCTCAACACCACCATCATCTCTAATACCGACAACACCACGGAAGGTGTCACAGGAGACCTGAAGAACCTGTTCCGTGGCACTCAGAGTGCAGTTCCTGCTGACGCTTTGGCAGAGCCGGTATATGTGATTCCTAATCCGGGTGAGAACCTGACAGTGACCATCGTCTATGACGTGGAGACTGAAGACGCTAACCTGGCTGGCTACCTCTCTGACGGCAAGACCCACGGCTCAAGCATCGAGAACAAGATCACCAAGGAGATTGCATTCGGCAACACTTCTGGTCTGCAGAGCGGCTACAAATACACCGTGAAGCTGCACATCGGTCTGAACAGCGTGAAGTTCGACGCAGAAGTTAAGGATTGGGATGACGCGACTTATTCTAACGATATCTGGGTGCCAAGCAACCAGGGTGAGGGCGTTTATAACCCGGCTAACCCGCTGACGCTGATACGGCAGACTAACGGCACCTCTACCACTACCCTTGGCCAGAGCGGCGCTAACGCTACCCGCTACACCTTACCAGCCACTAACCTGAGCGCCAACAACATCCTGCAGATGAGCGCAGCCGGCCCTGCATCATGGAGGGTTGACGATCCTTCAGTGTTGGTAATCCGCGCTGACGACAGCGGCGATACTTATACCCGTGCTGAGGTTAATATTGATGATGTGGAATGGAGCAGCACACTTGATAACGCTACTAAGATCGCCATCAACCCGTTGAAGAAGGGTACAGCTACCATTACATCTGAGTATAACGGCGAGGTTTCTACCATCGTCATCACTGTGGATGCTACTGAGGTAACTCTTACCATGACTGATGCAAAGGGCAAGACTGTTCCGGCTACGACGCTGAATCTGTACAAGTTCGCTACAGTTCAAGATACAGAGAAAGGCACTGTGACAGGAACCATCACCCAGGCTGCTTCCGTTACCGATGAAACTCGGGACGAGTGGGCAAACACTCCTTATAGGATTACCAGCCTGCTGGATTCTACTGGCGCAGAAGTAGATTTAACAGCTGATGGTGCTGCCGATCCTTATCTGAAAATCTCAGCAACTGACGGCGTGTTCACCATCACTCCGGTTGACGTTTGCACCGCTACCGTTCAGGCAGTTACCGCTAATGGCGCAACGGCTGAATTTACCGTTACCGTGGCTGAGCCAACCATTACCCTGAGTGTTGCCGACATCTCAGTGAAGGGCGGATCAACAGCCAGCCAGAAGCAGCGTTCAGCTACGCTGATAGTAACCGCAGTTCCTGCTGACATCGCGATTGCAGTGGCAGAGACCGATACAGACAATGCTTTCACTTACGAACTCACGTCTTCTAAGGATGGCGTTTATGTTTACAGCATCGTGGGCAGTGATGCCGCATCTGCTAACGCAACTGGTTCTCTGAAGTTCACTTTCGATGGTCATACTGATTCTGACGCTGTAGCTACTGCAAATGTAAGCGTTCAGGCTAATGATCCAGGTCTTGCTCTTGCCAATGCAACCAGTGACGTAGGCCGTATCCTCGCGCTGAACGGCAAGACTTATGCGACAGCAGCCGAAGCTACCCTGTGGGGTCAGACTCCAGTTGCCATCATCGCTTACTATAATTCAGAAGCAGATCAAGTTGACTCTTCAATCATTAATGAGGCTGCTGTTGATTACCATTACCTCGCCCTCGCATTGACAGATGCGAACAATAGTGCAGCTGTAAAATGGGATAGCAGAGCTCAGGCTGAATTGACTGGTTGGGATTTCCCAGGTGAAGGTCAAAATGGATGGAATACTTACCTGTCAGGTATAGAACGTTATAATAAAATGTTAGCACATACCGAGCATGATCATCCAGCAGCTTCGGCTGTACAAAGCTACGGTGTTGACATATCTGCTTTGGCTACAGCTGATGAAACCCCAGTGCCTAACTCTGGCTGGTTCTTGCCTACCATGAAACAGTGGGGTTTAATTACCTTTAGTTTGACTGATAAGACTTACGACATGCAAACAGGTGGTTCTTCAGCTGCTCCTGCATCAGGTAAGACAGCAGATTCTTATGTTACCGGCGCAGAGCTGAACAAAGTATTGTCAGCTAAAGCTGGTACAAGCGCTAATGTACGAGCTACTTCCGGCTATTGGAGTAGTACGGAGGGCAGTGCTACCAACGGTTGGTACTTCGACTTCAACACTGGCCGCGCGGGCTACCGCAGTAAGTGGAATAGCGCCTATGTTCGCCCTGTCCTCGCTTTTTAACCTCTTCACCTCTTTACCTCTTTGCGAGCCGGTTGTAAATCGGCTCGTAAGGAGCCAGAGCGCAAGGGTAACTTAAGGCGGTGGCGCAACCGTCAGGTTCTGCCACCGTCTTCCCCAGGCAGGGGGTTGCAAGGGGGATGTTTCCCCCTTGCCATCACCGCAGGGTAGTGGCAGTTCTTATTGAGCATGTTAACGGCCTGAAAGGCCAGAAAGCTCATAGTAGTGTCCACACACCGTATTGACATTACTTATTGTGCAGTTTAAACGGCCTGAAAGGCCAGAAAGCTCTTAGCCCAGGGCAACGCCCTGGGGATAGAGTTCACAGAGACATTTGCCCTGAAAGGGCAAAAGCCTTGATGTGTATGTAATGCTGTTGCCCCTTCAGGGCGCAATTACTACAATCCGCATCCCCCAGGGCGATGCCCTGGGCTAAGTGCCGGTTGCCCCTTCGGGGCGAATGTCTCATTACTAAAATGCGGGCGGCGTGTGTAAGCCGCCGTCCGCCACCAGATGGATGAATAATCATCCGCAACGATCTATGACTTACTGGCACACAGGGAAGGAGAAGCTGATATTTCAGATTTAATTCAAGGAAAAAGCTTGGTGGATTGGGATAAATGATATATATTTGCAGCATGAACATGAAACAAGAATTTGGAAAATGGTTTCTGGATGTTGCCAAATATGTATTCACGGCTATGCTTCTGACATCGATGTTGGAGGAATTGAGCCATACATGGATAATCGTATTGACCATCATCATCCTGGTTTTGTCGTTTACGGCAGGTTTCTTCCTGCTGAGAAGTGCGAAGAAGGATGAGGATAGGAAAAAGGCAATGAAGCAAGAAATGACTAAACAAAATTAAAATGAGTTATATGGGAGCTATATTTGCATTGATTTTTATTGTGCTGGCTGCAACGAGCCTCTTTATTTATTTCCATTACGCTGATAAAAACCCTTCAAACGCATAGTTTGGAGATATTCTTTGTATTGATTTTTTAGGAAACTCCGGCTGTGTAAACATTTACGCTTCCGGGGTGTACTCTTTTTATATCCTTTCGCGTTTAACCAAACGTGCAAATCTTATATATCGCTTGCGAGAGTCCCGTCGGTCAAGGCTTGCGGGAGTGAGCTGTATTTTTTTGAAAAGGGTCACCGACTGAAGATAATGTAGAGTGGATAATGAATTATTACTTATTCATTATTAATTATTCATTCATCTTTAGTAAAGGCAAAACTGGTGGCTAAAACTTCCAACTATTGGAGTAGTACGGAGAACAGTGCTACCAACGCTTGGAACTTCAACTTCAACAACGGCCGCGCGAACAACAACAATAAGTGGAATAGCAACTATGTTCGCCCTGTCCTCGCTTTTCGAAAAATTGCTATAAATAGGCGATATGCTTCTGTCCTTTCCCCTTGTGTGCCAGTCAAGTCATGGTCAAACGTTCTATGATATGCTGACACAAAAAGCCGCAAAAGATTTGGCAGTTGAAAAGATAAATAATATCTTTGTGCCAGAGAACATATAAAAGGTAAGATAATATGGAATCAAGAACTATCAATGTATCTGTAAATGTGCCAAAGTCATTTCACATTGACCAGCTCCAGCAAAAACTGGCCTCTTATGCCCAGCAGCTCATCGCAGAGTCTGTGTCGCCAACCACGAATAAACGTAAGCATCGGCATGAGGCTCTTTGCGGTGTCTTCAAATCCGAAGCCAGTGAGGTGACGCTTGTAGAAGACTACCTGCAAGAGAAATATCAACTCTAAGAGTGAGGGAGAAGCTATGAAAGTGTTTCTTGATACTAACGTATTTGTAGAATATTTTGAGTGCAGGCGAGAGTGCCAGGCAGTCAGCAGATTGCTGAGTGCTGTTGAAGATGGTAAGGTGAAGGGCATCATCTCAGCAGGATGTGTCTATACACTTGCTTATCTCATCCGTATGGAATTGAAACGGCAGGAAATATACCGGCCTGAGCAGACGCTTCGGCTGCGTTCCATGCTTAACATCATCCTATCGTTGGTCACTGTTGGCAGCGTCAGTCACAAGCGCATTGTCATGGCTACTAACGACACGGCCTTCGATGACTTGGAGGACAGCTACCAGTACCAGTGCGCTGTACAGAACCATTGCGATGCTATTGTCACCATCAATCTGAAAGACTACCGTGGAGTTGACACCTCGAAGATAGAGATTCTGTCACCTTCAGAGTTTGGCAGCAAATATCTATAAAAGCGCCAGAGGAATCCGAATTGACGCTTCTTTCCCTATTTGCATGAATTGAACTTTTTTATATCTTTTTTGCGGCACTCTGACTGGAAACAGTCAGGGTGTTTTTTTTGTGTCATTAGGGTTAATGGATAATGGAAAATGAATAATGGAGAATGGATAATGGAGAATGGTCAACGTTCAACGGCTAATAAATATGACTGAAAGAGAAGTTTTACAAAAGCAGGAAGATAACGGCAATCAGGCTTTTTACCTGATTCAGATAGGCACCTTCATCCATGCCTATGGCCACGGAGCCTTTGCACTGGCTCGTGCCACGGGCTACAGCGTGAGGCGCAAGCATCGCAAGATGGGTGACATACTGACGTGCGGTTTCCCTGCTGACAGAGTGAGCCAAGTGCTGGCGAAACTGGAGGATGCGGGGGCTACCGCAGAGCTGCAGCCCGACGGCAAGACCTGGCTCTTCAGTGGCATTGACGGCACGCCTGATGAGAGCATGGTGAAGGAGGCTTCTACTCTTGCCAGAGAGGACATGAGTACATACTCTGCCATGCGAGGCAATGGGGCATCTCCCCATGCTATGCAAGACATCACGGATGCCATCATGGGTTTCAACCTGTCAGCATCCACGCCTCTGCAGGCCATGATGTTTATTGGCGAACTGCAAAAGAGAATTATGAAGGATGAAGAATTAATAATGAAGAATTAATTAATGACTTTCTGGAGCAGTGAGAGCAGAGCCAAAGCTTGCTTGGGCTATGCCGAGTCGCGACAGAATTGATGCGAAGCATAATAATGAATAGTGAGGAACTGCCAATATTCAAGGCCTCATACGACCTGTTGGAGAAGATGATGGAGCTGAGCAAGGAGCTGCCCAAGTTCTTCCGCTATACCATCGGAACCCGACTGGTTGACCTGTGCTTGGACATGCTGGGACAGATATACCGCGCCAACATGAGCAGGGACAACCGCCGCAAGGAACTGGAAGAACTTATTGTTTGCTACCGGCAGCTTCAGATGCTCCTCAGGGTGTGCTACAGGCAGAAGGCCTTCAGCTCTGGCAGATATGCAGTATATATACAGCTGCTTGACAGCATCGGCCGTCAGGCTACGGCTTGGAAGAACAAAATGGATAATGAAAAATGAATAATTAATAATTAATAATGAAGAATGTTCAATGTTCAATGTTCAATGTTCAATGTTCAATGTTCAATGAAGAGGAGACGGGCGGCATCAGCCTGGCTGATGTGATAGAGGCTTTCTACGACTGCCTGAAACGGTAGCGAAATACGCTGAACGCCCTGGAGTTTGAGATGGACTTCGAGCGTAACTGCTTGGATTTGTGAAGAGAAATAAACGAAGGCACTTATGAGCCGCGCCGCTCGATAGCCTTCGTGGTGGAATACCCGGTGAAACGGGAGATATTCGCGGCTGAGTTCCGCGACCGCGTGGTGCATCACCTGATAGCACGCCGCATCTACCCCTTGCTGGAGCGGCAGTTCCTGACGGACAGCTACTCC
>JAFUVZ010000021.1 GCA_017471185.1 Bacteroidaceae bacterium | reverse complement strand
TCATGGCCGACGTCACCAACCCATGAAGTTGATGACAGCTGCAGAGAATTTTCGTTATAGCAAACATAAGGAGGTTAGAGGTCGCACAGCATACATACACTACGAGAACTACGATGCTATCGAAGTTCCTTTTGCAGATGCTATACCACGTGACTATGACGGAATAATGGGTGTGCCAAAATCATACCTTGACAAGTATTGTCCTGAACAATTTGAAATCATTGGTTGTGCCGAAGGAGACTCAGGTAAAGAACTTGGCTTAAAACCATTCCCTCGTGAACTAAAGAAACTCAATCCGAGCCTACGAGACGGGCAGCTCTATTATATTGAGAACGACCGTCCCGAAAAACCCTATGCAAGAATACTAATCCGCAAAAAGCAATAACCCTATGGAAACGACCCTTAAAGAATACACTGTTCGCGAAATATGCGATGGATTCCAATATAGCGACATAGACGGAAAAGGACTTTATGGTCTTTGTGGTCAGCTCACCATCCAGCCTGAATATCAACGTAACTATCTCTACTCTGACAACAAAGGTGAGCGTGAGGTAGCTGTCATAGACTCTGTCCTAAAGAAGTATCCACTTGGACTTATCTACTTCAATCAACTTGATAATGGAAGGCTTGAGGTGCTTGACGGACAGCAACGCATTACATCACTCGGTCGCTTCGTAACCAAGAAATTCTCTGTGCCCTACGGAGGCCACATGTGTAAGATTCATGCTCTGCCAGAGGACAAACAAGAGCTGGTATGGAACACCAAAATACTCGTTTACATCTGTAAGGGAACGAAAAGCGAGATCAAAGAATGGTTTCAGACAATTAATATTGCCGGTATTCGTCTTAATGAACAAGAAAAACTGAATGCGGTATTTTCTGGCAATTTTGTTACTGCGGCAAAGGCTGTATTCAGTAACAAAGGTGACTCAAATGTTCAGAAGTGGAGTGCATACATTAGTGGAAACGTCAATCGACAGGACTATCTTGCAGCAGCTCTTGATTGGGTGAGTCACGGCCACACTGAAGATTATATGCAGGAGCATAAAGATATTGGCAACTGCGATGAGATGAAACGGCATTTCGATGACATCATAGAGTGGATTGAACGTACATTCGATGGTGAACCAACGCCTGAAATGTGTGGTCAGGAATGGGGAAGGCTTTATGACCTTTACGGAAAGAAACCGCTTAATCATGTCGAAATCTCTGCCAAGGTTCGTGAACTCTATGAAGACAGTTATGTTTACTCAAAACGTGGCATATACGAATATGTGCTTGGTGGTTGTGTAGACACGAAACTTCTGAATATCCGCATCTTTGATGACGCGACGAAGAAAACCGTTTATGCACGTCAGACCTCCGAGGCGCAAGCAGAACACAAGTCTAACTGTCCGCACTGTGTATTGGAGAATCAGGCTAACAAGACTCGCATTTGGAAAATAAACGAAATGGATGCCGACCATGTATCAGCCTGGAGCAAAGGCGGTGCAACTGATATCAGCAATTGTCAGATGTTGTGCAAGACTCATAACAGAATGAAAGGAAACAGATAAAAAAAATACAATGGCAAAAGACAAATTCAGCAGGACAAAAGCATGCGCTACTAAGACGCTGTATGCTGTGATGAAGGAGATGAGTCGCCGGGGTGGCAGTATGCCCGCCAAGGAACTTTATCCTTTTGTGAATGAGAACGTGGAGCTGACTGAGTGGGAACGCGAACCGGCAGGGAAGATGAAATATATCCGTTGGACTAACAGTTTCCAGTTCTATTCCATAGACTATCAGAAGGCTGGTTTCATAGTCAAGAAGAATGGTAACTGGTACTTGACACCTGAAGGAGAGGCTATTTTGAAAAAGACTCCTGAGGAGGTGATGAATATAGCCAATGATGCCTATCATGAGTGGCGGCGACTAAACCCCAAAGATGAGAAGCCAGAAACAGAACCTGACGACGAGACTGCTGAGAAAGACAACGCCATGAATCTTGACCTGTTGGAATCGGACGCTCGGGAAGGTATCCGGCAGTTCCTCGTGTCGAAGAGTCCTTATGAGTTCCAGGACATGGTGGCTGCCCTGCTTCGGGCTATGGACTATCACACACCATTCATCGCTCCCAAGGGTAAGGATGGTGGTATCGATATCATCGCCTACTTAGATCCACTGGGTGCAAAGACACCACGTATCAAGGTACAGGTAAAGCACAAGCCTGATACTGCCATCGGTGCCTCAGACATCCGGGCACTCTTAGGTGTGCTCAGGGCTGGCGACATAGCCCTCTTCGTGACCAGCGGTACGTTCTCCTCTGATGCTCGCAATACCAGCACCAGTTCACGTGAGTTTATCCGACTAATTGACGGCGATGAATTTATAGACATGTGGCAGGAGTACTACGACAAGATGTCGGACGATGACAAGAATATGCTGCCCCTGAAACGCATTGCCTTCTTGGGCAATAATGAGTAGTATTGAAATATTGATTATTGAGTCAAAATTGATGAAAGAGCGGACAAGGAGCACCTCATGTCGTTAAAGGCAAGGGTGCTTTGTCGTTGAAATGTCACAAAGTCTCCTGACCCCGATGTGACAGGAAATATAACGTATAAGGATATGAAAAAGATAGTTATGATGATAGAGAGGTCGAAGGACTACTTCGATGCCTACTCTGATAATTGCGACGGAATTTATGCAGCAGGGGGAAGTATTGATGAGGTTAAGACCGATACAGAAAAAGCTATCGAGCTAATAAAAAATACTCTTCCTGAGAGCCAGTGGCCCAATGAAATTAAGGGGGACTACGAAATAGAATGGAAGTTCGACGTGGCCAATTTACTGGATTCACAATGTATCCTGACCCCGATGTGACACACCAAGCGGCGTAAGTTGTTCTTTTTGGGGTTATACATTATTATATTTTGCGAGGAAAGTTTGAGAATCCAAAATTTCCATCTTAGCAAATCCGAAATCTTTGATATTACGCGTTACGAGACAGTCCACATTAGCCTGAACAGCGGAGAAGTACTGAAGGGCATCCT
>JAFUVZ010000020.1 GCA_017471185.1 Bacteroidaceae bacterium | reverse complement strand
GCAAAGATAGACAATGTTCATCAAACAAATGGTCGGTTGAAATACTCCTTAATTCAACCGACCATTATTTAAGCTCTGTTAGCCGTCGAGCCTTATGCTTCCATCGCTGCAGCCTGGAATACCTCTATGCCAAGACCCTCTTCAATCTCAGAGATTGTCTTGAATGAGAAGTTCACCTTGCCAGAAAGGATCTTGCTCACATACTGAGGACTGACCCCCAGCTTCTCAGCAACATCGTTACGGGAAAGCCCATTATCCTGCATGTAGTCCATGATGGCATAGGCTACGCGACGGGATCTTCTCAGCCACGAGGCATTTTCCTGCCGCCACTTGGCATCGTCAACGAACGTGGAACGCTCACCTGACTGGTTCGCCTCCAAAAACTGTACTGCTTTTGACTTCATATATGCTGCAAAATTAAATATATTCTTTTAATTGTGCAACTTTTAAGTTGCGTTTTTGTGTTCTTATATGTCTTTTTTGCCGAATCGGACAGTCCAACGGTCAATTATTGCCTTTGCCTGTTGCCACTTCTTTCCCTTTGAGCCTAACAGCTTTGGATCTGCCAGCAGTTCATGATAGCGTCTTTGGGGAACATCCGGGCCACCAAGCGGTTTGTTGGCAATGGCTTGTAATGCTCGATGGAAGGTGATATAGTTGCAAGGCTCAATATGATTCGACTGGCGAAGGGCATAGAGCAGGTAGGCCAAACGGGATGTGCCAGGATTCTCGGATAGGTAATCTTTGATATGGGATTTCAATCTGGCTTTATCGCCAATGAGCAATTCATCAAGTGTCCGGCTGTCCTTCTGCTGACCACCATGAGACTGGCAGGAACGCAAGGTGAACATGATTTCTTTCCAACAGTCATCGCTTGATGTCTCGTTGGCCAACTGTTGCCAGCCTTCCTTCGTATCAGTCCTATTGGATAGACTATGCGTTATGAACGTCCGCAGACACATCCTGAACATTTCGGCTGTAAAACTGGTACTTTGACCGTCTACCATCTGCTTGCTGAATACGTCCGCCATCTGTCGAAGACCGTGGTCGAATGTGACGAAGAAGTAGATGCAGTAGGCGAGAGGTTCACCTTCAACGGCAATACGCTTGTAAAGTTGTTCAAGGTATTCTGGCACAAACAGGAGCGAATAGACATAGACCGTCTTTGTGACAAGCAGAGCCAAGTTCTGCAGGGCTATCCTGTCTTGATCTGCTAATGGGGTGTCGATGCCAGAGGCTACCATCTGGTTGATCAAATCATTGAGGACACACTTCATCGATGAAGGCATAGACTCAAAGCTCTCGCCGAGGTCATCAATCCTGATGATGATGCAGTTATTGTCTGGAGTCTTTGCTTCCTCTATCTCGCCAGTAGACGAGTCAACCTTGATCATTGCGTGATGGAAGATACACTCCGCAGCCAACTGGTCATAATCGGAAAATGCCGCTTGGTCATCTGCTACCGAATCAGGGTTCATTATATATTCAAATATGTACGCGTAGAAATCCCTTGCATTCTGAGGCATACAATCATCAAGAAGCCCCATCGTTCTCTCCATTAACGACAGGTCGCCACTACCTATGGCTGCAACCTGCCGTTTGAATTCACTATACGTCTGTTGATGGTGGCTCTTCCATTCCCTTACGGCCTTATTTGCCGTTTCTCTATTATCCTGAATGTTCATGTGTTTATAAATGTTAATTACAAATAAATCTTTTTTGTGATGTTCAGCTCAAAATAGCCATTTTCATGAGTGTGTCAGCCGTTTGTCAATGTGAGCATCTAACCGAAATCAGGTGTTTTGAAGACCCTTTTCAACCATAGAGCTCTTTCTCGAATCGCTCCATTTCTTTCCTTTTCAGCATCAGCAGGGCTTCCTTAATATCGTCTTCCGAGAACGCATCCATCTTTTCGAAGAGAGCCTGCTTGCTTGGCGTGATGGACGTTTTGTTTACAGTATTCTGTGACTCTTCAATGCTGTCTTTGCTTGTATGGCCAACATTCAGCAACAAACGATTGAACATCGCTCTTTCCTCGATGGTGTAGGGCGAGATATAGCGGATGGTTATCTGGCCTCTGTTGCCAAGGCTATGCCCCATTGCATCAGAGATATATTCCATGGGAACCTTAGCTGCATGAAGGTTCGTGGCAAATGAGTGGCGGGCGTATGTTCCCGTAAGGTTCATCGACCAGCCTATGGCATCCATCAGCTTCTTCAAGCGGTCTCTGATATTCTTATTCTCTTGGCATATCCTCTTTCGCACAGCATTGGCATCTTCCTCTCCGACATCATCCATCAAGAAAGGGAAAACCAACTGATCCATCTTTGCTGTTGGCGAATAGAAATCCAAAATCTCCCTCATTGGATCAGTAATTGGTACGATTACCTCCATGCCGTCACCGTCGATGGTTTCGTCTACTGTTTTATGACGGATAAATCTGAAAGCACGACAATCCGCTTCAAAATAGTAGCGGTTGTAGCGTAGTAAGGCAAGGTCTATCAGGTTGCACCCACAGCAGAGATATTGCATGAGAAACATGGCCAACGACTGATAAATGAGTTCTATAGCCTTCTCGCTCTTTGCGGCATAACTGACATTATCCTTCCTTCTTGTGTTGGATATGGGGAAATCTATATCACGGTTTTTCCAATGCAGATACAACTCTGTCATCTGATCAACTGTGAGAAACCACTCCTTACGGGATGATCCTGCTGGTATCTTAATCTTGTCACGGGTCTTACCGAACATATATGCTTTGGGCAGCATATACCCTTCACCAATACAACGGTTTACTACCACCCTGCATGCCCTGAGTCGGATGCCCTGCGTAGTTGACTTGATGTTCTTCTCCGTCATGCTTTCGATCCATTTGCTAATTACGGTGGAATCAACAGCAAAACCATCAGCGTATGTAAAGCCTGTCAAACTCGTAAAGCACCTGTACGCATTCTCATAATTCTCAGCAGTTCCTGCCTTGCCACTACTGCGTTTCTCTCTGATAATCTCCTCCCATACCGAAAGGAAAGAGGCTGATTCACTACGCCCTGTTAGTGCCAGTTTTATACGATCCAGCGTAAGCACACCTCGTTCGTTTACT
>JAFUVZ010000019.1 GCA_017471185.1 Bacteroidaceae bacterium | reverse complement strand
GTATCGCAGTATCTGTTATACCCCCATAGGAGATATCGCGATACCTGGTGGATGACGCTCGAACGGGTGATGGAAATGCCTGCGACAGATGGTGCAAGACGTTTCTTTCCTCTGCCGACAAAGTTATAAGACATTATTACACCACGAATGTAATGAGATTACTCCACGAATGTAATGCTATTACCTCGTGAGTGTAATAGCAAAAGTCCACGCATTAACATCCTACACTGACTTTTCCTGATTTCAAAATTAAGGGCTAAAAGGTGCATGAAATGGACAGTAAAACACCGTTTTTTCCATCCAAAACACATTTTTTCGCCTAAAAGTATCACTATCTACCACTATCTATCACTGTGATAATATATGAATATCAAATGTTAGTGATAGAGTGATAGATGTGATAGATGTTTTTCTGAAAATAAATTTAGTATATGCACAGAAGTGTTACAGACAATCAATCAGCACTGTTTTTATTCGTCGAACTCACGTTAAAGTTATGTATAATGATGCTTAGACTTTCAATTTGTAAGAATTAGCCAACTGAATGATTTGGATTTGAAATATAATTTGAGTTTATGTGTGATAAAATGTAACTTATTCGTTCTGTAATTATTTGTTATGCAGAATTTTCATTTTGTTTAATTTCGTTTTGATTACTTTTGCGTCAGAAAGCTTTCAAAATATTATTATTAAATAGGTAAAAGACATGAAAAAGATTGAAGCGATTATCCGCAAGACAAAGTTTGAGGAAGTGAAGGAAGCCCTTCTACAGTCGGATATCAACTGGTTTGAATACCACAATGTACATGGTATCGGACAAAGCAGGCAGGAACGCATCTATCGAGGGGTGCAGTATAGCACGGATGTGATAGAGAGGATGGCGTTGACCATCGTGTGCCGTGACCAGTTTGTTGAGCCTACGGTAAAGGTGATACTACAGGTTGCTCATACGGGAGAAATCGGTGACGGCCGAATCTTCGTGAGTGACATGATAGATACCTGGTCTATCAGGACTGGCGAAAATGGTGACATGGTATTGAGAGATAAGAAATGATTATTACAACTAAATGAAAGAATTATGAATGAAATAGGATTATCACTTGATACTGTATGGATGCTACTTGCAGCCATGCTGGTTTTCTGGATGCAGCCTGGATTCGCTTTGTGCGAGGCTGGCTTTACACGTAGCAAGAACACAGCCAACATCTTGATGAAGAATTTCGTTGACTTTATGTTTGGCTCGCTCTTGTTCTTCTTCGTAGGCTTCGGCTTTATGTTCGGCAGCGATGGCGCTGGATTCATAGGCGCACCTAATTGGGGTGATCTTTCCTTTTATCAGGGAGAATTGCCTGTAGAGGGGTTTTTGATTTTCGAGACCGTTTTTTGCGCTACCTCTGCCACGATAGTAAGTGGAGCGATGGCTGAACGTACTAAGTTTTCTATGTATCTGATATATAGTGCATTCATATCGTTGATTATATATCCGGTAGAGGGACATTGGACATGGGGCGGTGGTTGGCTGTGTAATGATGCAGCTGACAGTTTCATGATGGCCATCTTCGGTGACGTGTTCCATGATTTTGCAGGATCTGCCATAGTCCATAGCGTAGGTGGGGTATTGGCTTTGATTGGGGCTGTGACTCTTGGTCCTCGCCTTGGGAAATATGCAAAAGACGGAAGGAGCCGTGCCATCCCAGGTCATAATCTGGCATTGGCATCACTCGGTGTGTTTATCCTGTGGCTAGGATGGTTTGGCTTTAATCCAGGCAGCCAGCTGGCAGCAAGCGGAGAGGTAAACAGGACTGCCATTTCTCATGTGTTCCTCACTACCAACCTTGCAGCCGCGGCAGGAGGTGCCGCTACCATGTTGCTCACCTGGTATAAGTATGGTAAGCCATCGCTTTCACTGACATTGAACGGTGTGTTGGCAGGCCTCGTAGGTATCACGGCTGGCTGCGACCTTGTATCACCCATAGGGTCTGTCATCATTGGACTGGTTTGTGGCATCGCTTTGGTATATTCTATTGAGTTCATCGACCATCGTCTGCACATCGATGACCCAGTCGGTGCCTCTTCCGTTCATGGTGTTTGCGGAATACTTGGCACTTTGATGACAGGGCTGCTCTCTGTCAGTAACGGTGCATTCTATGGTCACGGCTGGGGATTTTTCGGAGCAGAATGTTTTGGAATTCTTTGCATCGACGTTTGGGCGGCTGCTTGTGGATTCGCCCTGTTTTTCGGCATTAGAAAACTGCACGGCCTTCGGGTAGAAGCACGTGTTGAAGAAGAAGGCTTGGATATCTATGAACATGGCGAAAGCTGTTATAATTGACAAACCACATTATTTATATATAGATTGGTTTATGAAGGTAAAAAGATTATGCCTCATGGCGATAGCGGTGTTTTCCGTATCAGCCATGAAGGCGCAGGATAACGTTTTATCTGTAGAGATTTCCGCAGACATTGTGAGTCAGTACATCTGGCGAGGCCTCGATGCAGGTAATGCGTCACTGCAACCCACCTTGGGCATCAGTTATAAAGGACTGTCCGTATCTGCGTGGGGCAGTATAGGCCTGGTTGATTCATCTGATACCAACGAACTTGACTTGACTGTGTCATATTCGGCAGGAGGTTTCAATGTCGGCATTACTGACTATTGGTTTAATGTAGGCGCTGATCCTGAGAGCCATTATTTCAAGTATAGTACGCATAGCACTAACCATTTGTTTGAGGCTAATGTCGGTTATGATTTCGGACTGGCAAGCATCCAGTGGTATAGCAATTTTGCAGGTAATGACGGACTGAACAATAGTGGCAAGCGGGCGTACAGCAGTTATGTGGAATTGGCTGTTCCTTTTAGTTTAGGAGATATCCAGTGGAATGCCATGATAGGTGCCGTACCTTATGCGACAGACTTTTATGGTACTGATGGTTTTGCCGTTACTAACCTGTCGTTGTTGGCAGTTAAGGAAATAACCGTCTCAGACAAGTTCGGTATTCCTGTTTTTGCCGGCATAAACGCTAACCCCTATGACAAACGGGCCTATTTAGTTTTCGGACTAACTTTAAGACCGTGATTCATAAGCATTAGTTTCATATTTGATTTAGCCTTGATTATCTCGACGAGAGAACAATCAAAAATACGGGAGGCTCTGTGAAGTGCCTCCCGTGTTTTTCTAACCTCTTATATCATTCTCAGAATCAATTGGCGCGAAAAATGAACGCAGTTTTCTCCACACCGTCGCCGTAAATGGTCTTGAAATCGTCTCTCATTGAAATGACATGATAACCGGATTCGCGCCACTGAACGCCCAGTGAGAGGGCTTTTTCCCTATTGGCATGGTCTCTTTCCTCGTCGTCGGCAATCAGCATAAAGGCAGCTGACTTGTATGTCGGATTGCTCAGGCAAAAGTTATGCATGGCACAGTCGCCACCGCTGTTTCCAAATGACAGGACGGGAACCTTGCCAATCTCTTGGGTAATCTGCAAGACCTTGTTGGTCTTCAGGTTCTTGATGATGAGCTCATCTGTACGGAAGAGGTATTCCTCCTTGCCCATGGTGTAATTGACGCCTTCCTCATTACCTTGACTGCTGGAACGGAGTTTTATATCCATGCCGATCACGCGGTTAGGACTGATGCCGATAGACTCTACCAACGCTCTGCAGATAAACCTGTCGGAGCCGGAAACGACATAATAGGTGAAGCCGTTTGCTTCAAGATAGCCAAACACTTCCAGCATAGGCTTATAGAAACTTTCTCCGTAGGTCATTCCGCTGAATCCGTTGGCTGGCTTGGCTGCATACGTCTTGACATATCTGTCGAACTCAGCCAATGACATGCCTGAATATGCTTTCGCTGCCGCATAGGCATGCTTCATGTCGAAATGCGAGGGGAGGGCTTTGCCATCTCTTACAAAGTCTCTGATTTCCTGCGCCGTCTCTCTCACGTCTTCAGGAGCGATATCCTTGTAGCTTTCATCGTCAAGCACCCTGTACTCCAGCATATTGTATTCAAAATATGATGGATAGAGCTCGCCAACGAAAGTGCCGTCCATATCGAACGTGGCAATTCTGTCTTCTTCCGGGATGAAATTCCTGGAGTTGGGGTCTGTCACATCTTCTACATAATCTTGCAAGGCGGTTAAAGCCTCACAAGGATTCCACAGCGTGAAATACTCCTGCGATGCTGGGGGAGGGAGAGCAGGACCGTCATCCTTACTGCAGCCGAAGAGGACTCCAGTGAGGACAATCATTAAGGGGAATAAGAGTTTCTTCATCTGTTTCTTATATTATTAGAGACGGGTACTCCGTCTCATGATGGCTATAAAATAGAGACGGGGCGTGCCTTGTCTCCAAGGCGTACCCCGTCTTTACTTTTACTCTGACGAGAACGGTTAGGGATTAGTCCATTACCTTCACGCGGATGTTGCGGAACCATACGTCATCACCGTGATCCTGGAATCCGATGAAGCCTTCGTGGTTGTCGCCACCCAGGTTGTTCAGCAGGCTGAATGCCAGAGGCCATGCCTCTTCGCTGAACTTACTTGCCTGCAGCATCTCAGTCCAACGTGGAGTCCACAAGTGATACTCAACCACGTTCTCGCCGTTCTGCTGATGCAGCACTGTGCCCTTGAATACCATGATAGAACCGGTGTTCCACTCGCCAGCAGGCTTAGCGTTCTGAGGCTTAGCAGGAATCATGTCATACAGAGAGGCTGCCTGACGGTTGCCATCCTTACCCATCTTAGCGTCCGGGTGGTTCTGGTTGTCGAGCACCTGATACTCAGGAGCAGAGATGTAGATAGGCTCGAACTCACCTGGCTTGCCCTCTACTGGAACTTCCTGTGCCAGTACGAAGATACCAGAGTTACCGCCCTTAGAAATCTTGTACTCGAAAGCGAGTTCGAAATTCTTGAACTTGTGAGCGAAGATCAA
This sequence comes from Bacteroidaceae bacterium, assembly GCA_017471185.1. Lineage (GTDB taxonomy): Bacteria > Bacteroidota > Bacteroidia > Bacteroidales > Bacteroidaceae > Bacteroides. The sequence continues at coordinate 41,321 of JAFUVZ010000019.1, read as the reverse complement.
GTCACCGCCACCGGTTGTCTGGCCCTCGCCAGTGCCTGTACCGTTGAACTTGATGCAGCCATCCTCGATGGTCCAGCGAGCAGGAACCTGATCCTTACCGTAACCACGCCAGCCGTTGAAAGTCTTGCCGTCGAAGATAGTGATGTAGCCGTCAGCGTCAACCGGCAGCTCCAGAGCCTGAGTCTCAGCGCCGTTAGGAGTAGTTGACACGTTGATAGTTGTCGTTGAAGTAGCAGCAGCAGCGCCATCGTCTGCCTTTTTCTGCTGGCCACCGCAAGCGGTGAATGCAGCTGCCATTACCATGCAGCCTGCAACTGTAAATAAACTCTTTTTCATTTCTTTAAACTTTAGCTTTATTAAATTGTTATTGTTTCACTTTATTCTTCATTGTTCATTCTTCAATGTTCAAGGCATATCAGGCAACTTGTAGCCGTTCTGATAAGTGTGCTTGATCAGCTCGTTGGCGAACTCCAGGGCATTCACAGGGTCAGCATACTCGTTGTTGAAGGTTGGGTGACCATCCTTTACGCTGAAGTTGCTTGCCTTCATGATGCGCACGGTAGCGTTCGGGTCAATGTTGGTGAGCTTCATGTTCTCGCCATCCCAATCCAGTACCTGGTTCAGACCCTGCAGACGGGTAGCCAATACGCCGATGTCAACCATCTCAGTCAGACCAGCTGAACGGGAGAAGTCAGACCAGCTCTTCATACGGCTTGCGGCATTCTCCTTACAAGCACGGATCCAGTCAGTCTGGTGTTCGCTCTCGGTAGTCTCATGGTTGCCCGGAGTGTAAGTAGGAACGCGGCCAGACAGCAGCCAAGGATCGCGGCCATAGCAACCGTAAATCAAGGTGTCTTTCGTACCGTGCAGAATGGTGCAGCCACCGGCAACTTCCAGTTCCTTGCCCTTAGGCATGCCTTCCGGACGCATAGGCTTCAAGCCTCCGTCATACCAGGTAACCTCTACCTGAGGCATAGCCTGCTTAGGCAGGTTAGGACGTGCGGGGAATACCATGCGGATCGACTGAGCAGAAGGAGCGCAGTCGGTCAGCAACGCTGTAGAGCTGCCCTGTATCTGAGTGGGGTAACCCAGCTGCAGAGCCTCATATACGCCATGCAGGATGTGGCAAGCCATATCACCTAACGCACCGGTACCGAAGTCCCACCATCCGCGCCAGTTCCATGGATGATAAACTGAGTTGAAGTCGCGGAACTTAGCCGGGCCGAGGAACAGGTTCCAGTCCAGTGTCTTAGGCACCTTGTCAACCTTGGTAGGGCGGTTCAGTCCCTGTGGCCAGATAGGACGGTTGGTACTTGCCTCCACCTTGGTGACTGTACCGATCTCACCGTTCTGTACCCACTGGATGACCTTGCGGGTGCCTTCGCCGGAAGAACCCTGGTTACCCATCTGGGTAGCCACGTTATATTTTTCAGCCAGCTTCTTCAGCAGGCGGGCTTCGTAGATAGAGTGAGTCAGAGGTTTCTCCACATAAACGTGCTTGCCCATGGTGATAGCCTCTGCAGCGATGATAGCGTGAGTATGGTCAGCGGTAGCCACCATAACGGCATCAATGCTGTTGCCCATCTCGCTGTACATCTTGCGATAGTCCTTGTAACGCTTAGCGTTTGGGTATCTGTCCAGAACAGGTTTTGCATAGCCCCAGTCAACATCAGCGATAGCCACGATGTTTTCTGCTTCCATGCCTCTCAGAACGCTGGCTCCGCGGCCACCCACACCTACGGCAGCGATATTCAGCTTGTCGGTTGGTGGTACGTGTCCGTTGCTCTTACCTAATATGATATTAGGTGCGATAGTGAATCCTGCCAGAGCAGCTGCTCCGGTCTTCAGGAAACTTCTTCTTGATAAATTTGACATATCCAATGATATTTGGTTAATAAAAAATGAAATGCGCTGTTTATTTGCCGATAGTCTGGTGCAGCAGACCGTAGCCGTTGGTCATGTGAGCCCTGCGGTAGCGTATCTGCTCCAAAGTCTCCAAATCGCCGATGGCTGGCAGGTCGTGCGTGCGTGAGTCTGCCAGACAGTCCCATGCGAACTGGGAAGCGATGGCTGAGTCGCGCAATGACGGAAGCGTCATGTCAAGCTTGCCGTTGCGGATGCTCTGAGCGAACTTCTCTATCATCACGTCGATATTCTTGCCGCCGTAAGGCTTGTTGATGGTCACGGTCTTGGTGATGCCTCGCAGCTCCACGGTAGCGGTCTTGAAATCGTGCGTCATGCGTGCGATGCCGTGTGTACCGATCAGGTCGATATAAGAATTGTGCGTCTGGTCTTTTGACATCTGACCATAGACGAAGCCCTGGGTGATGTCATAAACGATGCCGTTGTCGAAGGTACCATGTGCCTGCAGCCACCATGGATCCTTATAGTTCCACATACGCAGTGCCTGTGAGTGCATGGTCTTGAACTCGCTCTGCGCATACCAGCGGGTGATGTCACAGTAGTGCATGCCGCAGTCGTGGAAAGAAGGACCTTCAGCCTCATGACCTTCACCGGGAGCCAGGCCTGGAGTCATGTGGCAGATGCGGATGATGGCCAGTTCACCTAACTCGCCTTCATCAATAAACTGTTTCAACTGATGGTGATACCAGGAACTGCGCAGGTAGAGGTTCACGGTAGCCAGACGGTCGCTTTCGCCTACAGCCTTCACAAGTTCCCACTCGTCTTCAGGTTTCATGGCGATAGGCTTCTCTGAGATGATGTGCTTACCGTGTGCCAGCGCTTTCAGGATCTGGTCTTTTCTGGAGTCAGCGAGGGCGCAGAGTGCCACTACATCCACTTCTGGGTCGTTGAACACATCGTCTTCATTGCCCGTCACCTTGGCGGTAGGACAGTAGTCCCTCGCCATTTCCTGCGCTTTATCGTATGGATCGCAAATATAAGTTACTTGCCAATTCTTGTTTCTCTGAAATTCGTGTAAATAAAAGCGGCCCATTCTGCCAAAGCCAATCAGGCCAACTTTAATCATGGTATTCTCCATTCTTTTATTAAGGTTTTAATGAATAATCAATTTCCTTGGAAAATGGCTTTGCACCAAATTTCCGTAAGCAAAATTAGCGAAGTTATAGATACGCACGATTTATCAATATAAAAATGTAGATTGTTTAAAAAGCTATATTATTTGATATCAAGAATTTGACTAAAATGGAAGTGAGATAAAATGTAGATTGTTTAGAAAGCTTTCTCCGACTAATTATTGATAAATTTGTCTTCAAAATGCACTTTGTCGATGGCACGGTTACGCATCTTCGTACGGTAGTTGTAGATGGTGCTGGTAGAGCATCTGAGGAAATTGGCTATCTTCTCGCTGTCAGTGATACCCAGTCGCAGAAGGGCGTAGATTCGCAGCTCTTTGTTCAGCAGCGTATCTTGTTTGAGCACGATCTGCTCATCCGGCTTCAGCAGTGAGTTAAGGTCTGCCACGAAGGTAGGATAGAGGTTGAGGAAGATGGTATCGAAGTGTTGGTAAAGCGCTTCCGACTCTGAGTCAATCAGCGTGGTGGAACGCAGCTTCTTGACCAGTTCGTCATAACGCTTGTTCACTGCCAGACGGTAAAGCCCGTTCTGGAAGTCGCCGATTTTGTCGATATAACCTGAGCAGATGTTGAAGAACTGTCCGATATACTGCTCTTTGATGGCATTGTTCTCCTGTAAGAGGGAGTTGCTGCTGTGGAGCTGAGTATTCATATCGTTCAGCGCTTCATTCAGACGATGCAGTTCTTCATTGCTGTCAGCCAAATCCTTACGGATGCGCATGATCTTCTTCAGCTGCTGGAAGATAAATACCACCGCCACTATGAGGCAAGCCAGCAAGATGCCGCTGAGTACGATGATGTTGATGAGAGACTGCTTATTGTCGGCTTCGCGACGCTGATAGACGTCGGTGATGATGGAGTAGAACCCAGACACCTGCGCCACACGGAACTGGATGCCCGCAGTAATGGCGTCTTCAAATGACGACTGAGCGTAACGGTACGCCCTGGTAAGGTCACCATCTTGGTATGAAAGGATGGCCAGTTCATAGATAGACTGGTTTTCACGCGTCACATTATATAAGTCAGCCAATGCCGAGCGTATTAAGAACTTCTTCGCCTCGTCGCGGTTGCCGTTTGCCGCATGGATTGTACCGATACTATGGGCGATGCGTGCGTACATGGGTGAATTCATCTCCACCTGTTCCAGCAGGCGCGTATATCCTGCCAGTCGCTCGTTTTCAGGCATACGGTCAACCAGACTGTTCCTGTAATCGATAGACGACCGGTCCTGGGTGGCATATAGAGAGTCTCGGTAATTGCTCTGTTTCCGCTGGTCCTCTATATTGTCAGAAGTATAGAGGTAATACTGCATGAACTGGATGTTGGCGTTGTAGTATTCAGCCCTCAACTCCTTGGGCAACGTACTGGCATTATGCTTGTTCAAGATCTGTTCCGCCTGCAGATACATGCCATGCATGGCATAAGACACGGCCAACTGCATTTCAGCCTGTATCTGACGGTATTCGTCGTCCATGCGAGTGGCCGCCTCTATTTCCAGCCTGGCATAATGAATAGCCGAGTCAAGGTCAAACTTCCAGTACTCGTTATACAGCTGGTTATAAACCACATACTTATTGACATCATTGAGGTTAGGATAGGACAGGGCACTCTTGATATCGTCTATCCGCCTGATTTTCTCTTGCGTATATAAGTCCTTATGAGCCACCGAGTAGTCCAGTGAATCATACAATGCCTTCAGTGTGTCCTTTCCGAATGATGGCAAAGACATCAGCATCATTACTCCTAATATAATCCTCCTGATCTTCAATCTTCAAGTTAAAACAGGAATCGAATCACGTCATTCAAATTAGCCCAGATCAGCAGTCCGAACAGGATAACCATACCCACGATCTCCGCACGCTCCATGAACTTATCGCTCGGCTTGCGTCGTGCGATGATCTCGTAGAGCAGGAACAGCACGTGTCCGCCATCCAGCGCAGGGATAGGGAGTATGTTCATGAATGCGAGGATAATGCTCAGGAAAGCTGTCATGTACCAGAACTGATGCCAGTCCCATGAAGCTGGGAAGATGCTGCCGATGGTGCCGAAGCCACCCAACTGCTTGGCTCCTTCCTTAGAGAAAACATACTTCATCTGATGCACATATCCCTTCAAGGTGTTCACACCCAGCGAGATGCCGGCAGGGAACGAAGCAAAGAAGCCATACTTGGTCTCCACGACAGGCAACAGAAGAGAAGTGGTAGTCACGGGATAAACACCCATCTTGAAATCTTCGTCAGTAGTGATCTTCAACTCTTGAGGAACACCTTTCCGCATGATAGTCAGCGTGATGTCATGATCATCGCTCTTGGCGTTCCTGCGTTTCTCCATTTCAGCCATGAAAGAGTCGTATGAGAGTCTGCCCTGACCGTTCAAGGCAATGATGCTGTCGCCAGGCTGCATACCTGCCTGCATTGCCGGAGAGCCAGCCACCAGACTGTCGGCCACGAATGGCATTCGGAAAGCCGTGAAAGTCACGCTATCCTCCATCAGGCGGTTGATCATGTCTTCTGGAATATATACTGAGGCCTCCTTGCCATCACGTAACACCGTCACCTGACGCGCATCTACCACGCTCATCAGCAGGTCGGTACCCATGCGTTCCAGCGGTTTGCCATCTGCGGAAATCAGTACGTCGCCATCCTGGAATCCGGCATTGTGGGCCGTTTCATTGAACTGCATACCCAAAGGTGCCTGCTGTACTGGAATATACGAATCGCCCCAAGCGAAAAGAATCATAGAGTAGATAAACAGTGCCAGCAGGAAATTGAACAGCACACCTCCAACCATGATCAGCAGACGCTGCCAAGCCGGTTTGGAGCGGAACTCCCAAGGCTGAGCAGGTTGTTTCATTTGCTCCAGGTCCATCGACTCGTCAATCATGCCAGCTATCTTGACATAGCCACCCAATGGCAGCCAGCCTAAGCCATATTCCGTCTCGCTGTTCTTCGGCTTGAACTTAAACAGGGTGAACCAAGGGTCAAAGAACAGACAGAACTTCTCTACCCTTGTCTTGAATAACTTCGCGAACAAAAAATGGCCGCCCTCATGGATCACTACCAGCAGCGAAAGGCTCAACATCAGCTGGACGGCCTTTATCAAAAACGTCTCCATTAATTTAGTCTTGTTTTAAGTTTGGCTGCAAAGATAGTGCAAGCCGAACACAAAACCAAATAAATTTATTTATTTTGGCTTTTGTTGAGGCGCAGCCTTATCTTACACCCTATCACTCTATGCTGTTCAGCAGGTCAGTCTTGCCATCGTTTACTAACTTGATAATCAGCTCACCGAAGAGCGTGTTCTGCCAAGCGAACCAAGCGCGGGTGAAGTTGTCGGCATTGTCCTTGTGGAACGACTCGTGCATAAAGCCTGTGCCCGCGTCAGTGTCCATCAGCATCTTCACGCACTGCTTGATCTCAGCGTCGTCTTGCGAGGTAAACGCCCGCATCATGATGCTCATTGGCCAAGGCATATCATGTCCGATGTGAGGACCGCCAATGCCCTCGCCAGCCTTGCCACGGAAGAAATATGGATTATCCTCGCTCCAAACGAAACGGCGAGTGTTCTGGTATATAGGGTCATTCACGTCAGTCAGTCCTAAGTAAGCCATTGAAAGCAGTGACGGCACATTGGCATCGTCCATCAGCAGATGGTTTCCGAAACCATCCACCTCATAGGCATACATCTTACCGTATTTCGGGTGGTCATAGACCGCATACTCTTTCAAAGCCTGCTCCACCTCGTCAGCGAGCGAGGTGCATTGCAGGGCAAGGTTAGCTCGTTTATTGACGGAAGTAAGTATCTCAGCCGCTTTGCGCAGCACATTCACTGCGAAAAAGTTGGACGGTACCAGAAACAGGAATACCGTAGCGTCGTCAGAAGGGCGGAAAGCTGAAGCAATCAGTCCGACAGGCTTCACTGGAGCACCCCATCCGTCGTTGCTCATGGTGTCAAACTGGCGCTCCGTGCGACGCATGAAGCGGTAGCTGCCTTTGTCTCCCTTACGCTGCTGGTCGCGGAATGTCTTGAGGATGTTCTGCACAGCTTGCAGCCAGGCCTCGTCGAAAACGCTGGCGTCACCCGTCACCTTCCAGTATTCGTAAGCCAGTCGGATAGGGTAGCAGAGTGAGTCAATCTCCCATTTACGCTCATGCAGCTCATCCTTCATGTCCGTCATGTCGGATTTCCATTCACCTCCGCCCGGAATCGCTTCCATATTGAACGCATTGGCAAACGGGTCGATATTGATGCAGGCAAACTGACGGTTGATGACACCAGCCACCATCTCCTTCAGGTGCTCATCTTGATTGGCCAACTGCACATAAGGCCATACCTGAGCACCCGAGTCGCGCAGCCACATGGCGTGTATGTCGCCTGTATATACAAAGGTATCAGGTCTTCCGCCGGAGTCCTTGCTGAAATGCACGGTGGTATCCAGCGTATTTGGGAAACAGTTGCTGAACATCCACGCCAGTTTCGGGTTCTTGAGCCGTTGTTGCATCTGCTTGATTACCTGCTCTACCGCCTCGGATCGGAACAGGCGTTTCTCAGCCGCAGGGCGTTGGTCCGTATAAGACGTCGCGTCGGAGACGCAAACCGTTGGCTCTATGCTTAAAGACTTGGCGTTCAGCGTGAGGGTTGAAGCCGCCAGAAATAAAGTCAATGTCGTTTTGAAAATCTTCATAACCTAATTCTTTAATTTATATATGCCATGCAAAAGTATATATTTCTTCCCTAATGACAAAAATATTATCTGCTCAGCTGCTGAGCCGCCAAAGCCAGGAACATATAATGCGAAGAACCGCCTCCCAGCACATACTCAGTCTGTTGCCACAGGAACGGGAAAGTGAGCAGTTCGGGGAAATCCGGACGGATTAACGCAGTGCCGGAAACCACGCCACCAGGGATATAGCTCCAGTCGGCACGGTTCAGACCGTAAGCCACGGTAGCTGACTGTGCGCCTACGCCCGAAGCGAAGGACGCCTGGTTAGAACCCGGATGACAACCCAAGATGAAGTTCAGTGCATTGTAAATGATGTCTTTCGGGAATATATCGGGATAAGCTGCATTCAGGAAATAATACTCATATCCGAACCGTTGGATGTCCCATCCGGCACCCCAGATGCTCGGGCGGTAAGGCACACCGTATGGTGTCTCAGCCGCCTGCTTGTCGAGCTCAGCTTTCTGACGGGCGAGGGCTGCTCTGAAATCAGTGGTAAACTTCTTGGCACGCTTGTCTTTCAGCTGCTCTATCCGCTTCGCTACACGTGCGGTGAACCATCCTGTACGTCCGATCTGCTGCACGATGGTCTCACGGTTGTCCAAGATAAAGTCAAGGTAAGCCTGTTGGCTCGTGGTGAGAAATAGCTCTACGGCCACATGAAGTTTGTTGCTCATCAGGCGTTCGTTGGCTTCCGTCTGCCGGTAGATGGCGGTAGCGATATCAAGACAATGTGTACTCAGTGTATCATTGAAGCCCCTCAATATCCTGGAAACGGCAGCCAGTTCTGCGGCCGTGCTCAAAGCCCTGCCTGGATTGTCTTCCGTAAAAATCCAGCGGTCGTCTTCATTGCCCTTGATACCGTCGGTCATCGCTGCCGCATCGCCCAACATCGCATATTGCCTCAGACTGTTGCAGATGATACCGCGGTAGAGCCTGCCTAATGAAATATAGCTGTTCACTACCGTCAGTGCGCCGTTTTCAATCTGCTGGAGGATATCATTCTTGCCATCTGGCTGATGGATTTCGGTAACGCGTTTCACCTGATCGATGGCAGTCACGTCAATCTCCGGCCTGAACGCTTCGTAGGCCATCGTCAGTATATATGCCTCGCCTGCCTGTGACTCTACACGCAAGTCGAAGTCGCCTGCATCATGCCATCCGCCTATGTTTACGCCTGACACTTCGGCACGTTCCGCATACTTAGTCAGTCCCGGACGCTGGTCATAGCCGTCGATATGATTGCCTACAGGAGCCATCAACGCATCATCCATGTGGCAGGCGTCATGCCATACACGGTACTTCTCGTTCACACGCATGTGGCACATCTGTACCGGTAGGAAGTATTCGATGACCGGCTGCCAGACACCTCTGTCATAAACATTTCTGCCGATTCTGAAAACCGATGACTCAGAGTCGCCGTATTTCACTTTGTAAAGTCCATCTGCAGAGATGTCGCTGAAATCCACCTTCAGGTAATTGTATCTCAGGAACTTGCCCCAGTTGTCTGGATTCACCGTCTTGACTACACGCTCTCCGTCAGCCTCAATCTTCAGTACCTGTGCCTGTAGGCGTGCATTGTCACGCTGGTCGGTCTCGATTATCGCTTCTTTCGGCTGGTTAGGGTGATAGCCCACCTGCGAGGTCTGTACTACAGGCTGATAAAGCCAGTTGTAAACAATGTCGGGGGTGATAATCCATTTTACAGCCTCTTTAGTTGCGCCAGCCTGAATATCAGAACGAAGTACGAACCATCCGTTATTGTGGTTCATACGACCATCATAAAGCTTCAGGTCTCCGGTGAGTGACTCCACGGTCAGCTTGCAGGACGGATCGTCTGGACGGGAAGTGAATTTTCTACCCACGGCATAAGGCTCTCCGATGAGATCGTCTGCAATCAGCGGACTGTATCCGGTACGGTTCAGTTGCTCAGGATCAGCCAACGGCTTCTTGCCGTCGTGGAAATTGCCTGTAAAATCCTTGTTGCTTTTCACTTCCAGCAACGGAGAATTCGGCTGCTGCGGATAAATGCCACTCTGATTGTCCATAATCCATGGCTTGCCGAACAATGAGCCAGGGAAGAACTCCAGATTGAAGCCCACCTTGCCCAACAATTCCTGTGGAACAGGCTTATCTAAATCAACGGTAACCACAATGCTACCGCCCTGTGCCTCAGTCTTGACGGTGTAGTTGAACACGTAGTCGGGATATACCATCGGGTTGAAGCCTGTCAGATGCCTGGTGGAGTCAGGGAAGCAGAGTGTAGTCACGATAGCGTTACCCTCCACCTTGCGGCTCAGCTGCTTGGGCACTGGCTGCCATTGTCCAGGCGTTGCCTCCATGCGTATGTCGCCATTAGTAGCCACACGGTGTCCGTTCATCAGAACGCTTACGCCGCCTTGATGGCCTTCAGGGTAGAAGTCATTGAATGCCATTACATCCACTCCCTGGTTTGTAAAATAGCCTGATTCATTGAGCTTGAACTGCTGTGCGTAAACTGGCATGAAGCCCAATGCAAGCAGCAGAATTGTCAGAAAAATGCACTTCGTTCTCATGGTTAAAGAGCTATTTTTTGTTAGTCATGCCACAAAACTAAGAAAAATAACTCAATACACCATATATTTTAAAGCATAAAATTTTGCAATGTGAGCGGTTTTTACTAATTTTGCGTCCTCTAAAAGTTTTTGATAGGTATAATAACAGATAATGGAACTGGATAGACTGACAGCAATCTCGCCTGTTGACGGGCGTTACAGAGGCAAGACGGAAAAGCTTGCCGCTTATTTCTCAGAGTATGCGTTGATTAAATACCGCGTTCAGGTGGAGGTGGAGTATTTCATCGCCCTGTGCGAGTTGCCATTACCTCAATTGAAAGGTGTGGACGGCCGCGTGTTTGAAACCCTGCGTGACATTTACCGTCATTTTACTGAGACAGACGCAGCGCGTATCAAGGAGATTGAGGGAGTGACAAACCATGACGTGAAAGCTGTGGAGTATTTCCTCAAGGAGCAGTTTGACCGCATCGGTGGCCTTGACGCTTACAAGGAGTTCATCCATTTCGGACTGACTTCGCAGGACATCAACAACACATCAGTGCCATTGTCTTTGAAAGATGCACTCAACGAAGTGTTTTACCCTGCCCTTCAGGAACTGATTGACCAACTGTCAGCGTATGCTGATGACTGGAAAGATATCGCTATGCTGGCAAAGACTCACGGACAGCCGGCTTCTCCAACCCGATTGGGCAAGGAGATTGATGTCTATGTGTACCGTTTGCAGCAGCAGCTGGATCAGCTGAAGGCTTGTCCGATAACCGCTAAGTTCGGTGGTGCTACCGGTAACTATAACGCACATCATGTGGCTTATCCAACCTACGACTGGAAGGACTTCGGCAATAAGTTCGTGTCAGAAAAGCTGGGTCTGCAGCGCGAGCAATTCACGACCCAGATATCAAACTATGACAATCTGGCCGCTGTGTTTGACGCATTGAGACGCATCAATACCATCATCATGGACCTTGACCGCGACTGCTGGATGTATATCTCCATGGGGTACTTCCATCAGAAGATAAAGGCTGGTGAGGTGGGCTCCAGTGCCATGCCTCACAAGGTGAACCCGATTGACTTTGAGAATTCAGAGGGTAATGTTGGCATCGCCAATGCTATATATCAGCATTTGGCCATGAAGCTGCCGGTTTCCCGCTTGCAGAGGGACCTGACTGATTCTACAGTGTTGCGTAACATCGGAGTACCGATGGGACATAGTCTGATCGCGATACAAAGCACGTTGAAGGGACTGCGTAAACTGTTGCTGAACCGTGAGGCGATTGATGCTGACCTCGATGGTTGCTGGAGCGTTGTGGCTGAAGCAATTCAGACTATCCTGAGGCGAGAGGCTTACCCACATCCTTATGAGGCATTGAAGGCACTGACTCGTACTAATGAAGCCATTACCGAAGAGTCAATCCGCAGCTTCATCGAAGGACTGGAGGTCAGCGAGGAAGTGAAGCAGGAATTACGGTCTATCACACCCATGAATTATACTGGCATTTAATGTTCTAAATAATAATAAATAATTTAAATCTCGAGAGACAGAATTTGGCCGTGAGGCCAGTAATACAAACAATTTATTTTAAGTAAGTATGATTACAGAAGACGAAAAATGGCAGAATGCCGAGCCTAATGGCAATGCCGAAGGAAATCAATTTGAGAAAGACGGATACAATCGTGGATCAAGACCACAGCGTGTTTACAGCAATGACAGGCCTTATCGCCCTCGTTTCAATCCGAATGCGGAAAACAACCGTCCACAGAGAAGCTATTACAATAGTGGCGAACAGCGTCCTTTCCGCCCTCGATTTAACGCTAATGAAGGCGGTGAACAGCGCCCTTACCGTCCTCGTTTCAATGCGAACGAAGGTGGTGAGCAGCGTCCTTATCGCCCTCGCTACAACAATGATGAGAATGGTGAGCAGCGTACATATCGTCCACGTTACAACAATGCTGAAGGTGGCGAGCAGCGTCCTTATCGCCCTCGCTTTAACAATAATGGAGGTGGTTACAACAATAGCGAACGTCCATACCGCCCTCGTTTCAATAATGATGAGAATGGTGAGCAGCGTCCTTATCGTCCTCGTTACAACAACGATGATAATGGCGAACAGCGTTCATTCCGCCCTCGTGTAAACCAGAATGGCGGTGGCCGATATGGTAAGCCTGCACGTCCTGCACAGCGTAAGGGAAGTGCTCCGAAGTCGAATAATCACAGGCCGATAGAATATACTGAAGTCTATACTCCAGATGACGAAATACGTCTGAATAAATTCCTGGCTAATGCAGGAATCTGCTCACGCCGTGAGGCTGATGAGTACATACAGGCTGGTGTAGTGACGGTGAACGGAGAGGTAGTAACCGAGCTGGGTACGAAGATCAAACGTGGTGACGAAGTGAAGTTCCACGACCAGCCGGTATCTATTGAACGTAAGGTGTATGTGCTGCTCAACAAACCTAAAGACTGTGTTACTACCACTGATGATCCGCAGGCACGCAAGACTGTAATGGATATCGTGAAAGGTGCTTGCCCTGAACGTATCTATCCGGTTGGCCGTCTGGACCGTAACACTACAGGTGTGATTCTGTTGACTAACGACGGTGAACTCGCCTCAAAGCTGACTCATCCGAAGTTTGATAAGAAAAAGATTTACCGTGTACGTCTGGATAAAGACCTGACTAAAGAGGATATGGACAAGATTGCCGCAGGTGTCAAACTGGAAGACGGTGAGATCCATGCAGACGAAATCGCATACGCTGACGATTCCAAGAAGAATGATATCGGCATTGAGATTCATTCTGGCAAGAACCGTATCGTCCGCCGTATCTTCGAGCATCTGGGCTATAAGGTTACGAAACTTGACCGTGTGTTCTTCGCTGGTCTGACCAAAAAGGGTCTGAAGCGTGGAGACTGGAGATTCCTTACTCAACAGGAGGTAAACTTCCTGCGCATGGGTTCATTTGAATAAAAGATTAACAAGGGGGCGTGTCCCCCTTAACACTGCAGCTTCGTATGGCTGTATTATATAAATAAGGTGTAAATATGGAAAATATTCGTAGAACGAAAGTGGTTGATGTGCTGAAGCGCAATGATTTTGGCGCTTTGGTAAACGTGAAGGGCTGGGTGCGTACCCGAAGAGGTAGCAAGAAGGTGAGCTTTATCGCCCTCAACGACGGCTCGGTGATTCATAATGTGCAGATTGTCGTTGACCTGGAGAATTTCGATGAAAACCTGCTCAAAGACATCACCACAGGCGCATGTCTGAGTGTCAATGGTATCTTGACAGAATCTGTAGGTTCTGGCCAGCATGTAGAGATTCAGGCTCGCGAAATCGAAGTGCTTGGCATTGCAGACAATACATATCCGTTGCAGAAGAAAGGTCACTCTATGGAGTTCCTGCGTGAGGTGGCCCACTTGCGTATGCGTACCAATACTTTTGGTGCCGTGTTCCGCATCCGTCACAATATGGCAATGGCCATTCACCGCTATTTCCATGAACATGGCTTCTTCTATTTCAACTCTCCGATTATCACTGCCAGCGACTGCGAAGGTGCTGGTGAGATGTTCCAGGTGACAACCAAGAACCTCTATGATCTCAAGAAGGACGAAGATGGTAAGATTATCTATGATGATGATTTCTTCGGTAAGATGACTTCACTGACCGTGAGCGGACAGCTGGAGGGTGAGACAGCGGCTACTGCACTGGGTGCTATCTATACATTCGGCCCTACATTCCGTGCGGAGAACTCTAACACACCCCGTCACCTGGCAGAGTTCTGGATGGTGGAACCTGAAGTGGCATTCATCGACCTCAATGACCTGATGGACTTGGAAGAGGATTTCATCAAGTATTGCGTGAAATGGGCGCTCGACAACTGTATGGATGATCTGCAGTTCCTCAACAATATGATTGACAAGACGCTGATTGAGCGTCTGCAGGGCGTTCTGAAGGAAGATTTCGTTCGCCTGCCATATACTGAAGGTATCAGGATTCTGGAAGAGGCCGTTAAGAATGGGCATAAGTTTGAGTTCCCCGTTTCATGGGGTACTGACCTGGCTTCCGAGCATGAGCGTTACTTAGTGGAACACCATTTCAAGCGTCCTGTCATCATGATTGACTATCCGAAGGAAATCAAGGCTTTCTACATGAAGATCAATGAGGATGGCAAGACCGTACAGGGTACAGACGTGCTCTTCCCGGCTATCGGTGAGATTATCGGTGGCAGCGTACGTGAGGAGAGCTATGAGAAACTGAAGGGCGAGATTGACCGACGTGGCATTCCTATGAAGGATATGTGGTGGTATCTTGATACCCGTCGCTACGGAAGCTGCCCTCACGGCGGTTTCGGTCTGGGATTCGAAAGGCTGATCCTGTTTGTAACCGGTATGTCTAACATCCGTGATGTGATACCATACCCACGTACACCGCGCAATGCAGATTTTTAAAACTTTTCTTGGCTAATTCCGGGAAAAGCAGTACCTTTGCAAGCCGATTATTATCAATAATATAAAAAGCGTTTGATTCATAACGGATTGATATGGTCTTTTGGCCGAGACCGTCTCCGGGATGATGAGAATTTAGTAGTAACAATTTTAAATTTTTAATTAGAGTGGATACTTTAAGTTACAAGACCATTTCTGCAAACAAGGCTACGGTAAACAAAGAATGGGTTATCGTAGATGCCACAGACCAGGTTTTAGGCCGTCTGGGCTCAAAAGTTGCGAAGTTGTTGAGAGGTAAGTACAAACCTAACTTCACCCCTCACGTTGACTGCGGCGATAATGTAATCGTTATCAACGCTGACAAAGTTAAGTTGACTGGTAACAAGTGGAACGGTAGAGTTTACCTTTCTTATACTGGTTACCCTGGCGGTCAGAGAGAAATTACTCCTGCCAAGCTGTTGGCTAAGCCTAACGGCGCAGACCGTCTGTTGAGAAGAGTAGTAAAGGGCATGCTGCCTAAGACCAAGCTGGGTAGCAAGATTCTGGGTAATCTGTACATCTATGCAGGCTCAGAACACAAGCATCAGGCACAGGAGCCTAAGCTCATTGATATTAACGCACTTAACTAATAAGAAGATATGGAAGTAATTAACGCATTAGGCAGACGCAAGAGTGCTGTTGCACGTATCTTCATGTCAGAAGGTACTGGTAAGATTACCATCAATAAGAAAGATTTAGAAGTCTATTTCCCATCATCAATCCTGCAGTTCGTTGTGAAGCAGCCATTGAACAAGCTGGGTGTAGCTGAAAAGTATGATATCAAGGTGAACCTCAATGGCGGTGGCTTTACCGGTCAGTCTCAGGCTCTGCGCCTGGCAATTGCCCGCGCTTTGGTAAAGATTAACCCAGAAGACAAGAAAACCCTGCGCGCTGAAGGCTTCATGACTCGTGACCCACGTTCCGTTGAGCGTAAGAAGCCAGGTCGTCCAAAGGCTCGTCGTAGATTCCAGTTCAGCAAGCGTTAATGTGCTGGTGGAACAAATTGGCGTTTAGCATCTAAACTACCGGGACTCGTAGGTTTAGGCTACCCGGCGGTTGGTTTAGAAAAAAACAAAAAAGAAAGTAAACGATTTAAAGAAGAATTTTTACAATGTCAAGAACTAATTTTGATACATTACTCGAGGCAGGATGCCACTTCGGTCATCTTAAGAGAAAGTGGAACCCTGCAATGGCTCCTTATATTTTCATGGAGCGCAATGGTATTCATATCATTGACCTTAATAAGACGGTTGCAAAAGTAGATGAGGCTGCTGAAGCCATGAAGCAAATCGTCAAGTCAGGAAAGAAAATCCTGTTTGTTGCTACTAAGAAACAAGCTAAGCAGGTTGTGGCTGAGAAAGCACAGTCTGTTGGCATGCCTTACGTGATTGAGCGTTGGCCAGGCGGTATGCTCACCAACTTCCCAACCATCCGCAAGGCTGTGAAGAAAATGGCTAATATTGATAAGCTGACTAACGACGGTACATTCGCTAACCTGTCAAAGCGTGAGATCCTGCAGATCTCTCGTCAGCGTGCCAAGCTGGAGAAGAACCTTGGCTCTATCGCTGACCTGACTCGCCTGCCTTCTGCTTTGTTCGTAGTTGACGTAATGAAGGAGAATATCGCCGTTCGTGAGGCAAACCGTCTGGGTATTCCAGTGTTCGGTATCGTTGATACTAACTCTAATCCAGATAATATCGATTTCGTAATCCCAGCTAACGATGACGCTACCAAGTCTATCGAAGTGATTCTCGACGCTTGCTGCGCTGCTATGCAGGAAGGTATTGAAGAGCGTAAGGTTGAGAAGATAGACATGGAAGCCGCAGGTGAGGAAGAGGAGAAGGAAAAGGCTCCAAAGATGCGCGCTCGGAAGTCTAAGGCTCGTATGGACAAGCGTGACGAGGATGCGCTGAATGCTTCTAAGGCTGCTGATTTCATCAAGGAAGAGGATTGATTATTAACGCTTAAAGAAGTAAAGAAAATTATGGCTGTAACAATGGCTGATATAACCAAGCTCCGTAAGATGACAGGTGCTGGTATGATGGACTGCAAGAACGCACTGACTCAGGCAAACAACGATTTTGATGAGGCTGTGAAGATTATTCGCGAGAAAGGTAAGGCAGTAGCTGCTAAGCGTTCTGACCGCGAAGCTTCTGAAGGTTGCGTGCTGGTGAAAGTGGATGGCAACTTTGGCGCTATGATTGCTCTGAAGTGCGAGACTGACTTCGTGGCTACAAACGCAGATTTCGTGAAACTGACCCAGGATATCTTGGATCTTGCTGTGGCTAACCGCTGCAAGACCTTAGATGAGGTAAAGGCTATGAAGCTGGGTGACCGCACAGTAGCTGAGGCTGTAACTGACCGCAGTGGTATCACTGGTGAGAAAATGGAACTGGATGGCTACAATGTGCTGGAAGGTGACGCTATCTCTACATACAACCACATGAATAAGAACTTCCTCTGCACGATGGTGCTGCTCAACAAGGCTGGTTTCGAAGAGGCTGGTCATGAAATTGCTCTGCAGATTGCCGCTATGAATCCTGTGGCTGTTGATGAGAACAGCGTACCTCAGTCAGTTAAAGACAACGAGTTGAGCGTAGCTATTCAGAAGACTAAGGAAGAGCAGATTAACAAGGCTGTTGAGGCTGCTTTGAAGAAGGCTGGCTACAACCTCTACATTGCTGAGAATGAAGATCACCTGAACGAAGGTATCATGAAGAAGATGATTACCGAGGAGCAGGCTGACGACATCCGTCGCATCAAGAAGGAAGTGGCTGAACAGAAGGCTGCAAGCCTGCCAGAGCAGATGATTCAGAATATCGCTAACGGTCGTATGGCTAAGTTCTACAAAGATGTATGCCTGCTGAAGCAGGAATACAACAAGGATGCTAAGCTGACTGTAGCTGAATATCTGCAGAAGTTCGACAAGGATTTGACAGTCGTTGATTTCAAGCGATTCACTTTGCGTGCTGAGTAATCATTGCTGATTATATCAGATAATATAAGGTGCATCCCATCGGGATGCACCTTATTTCTATCTATAAGTTATTTCAATTTGCTTTCTTTTGTTGGATTATCGGGATAACAGGTCTTTAAGGAACTCATTGAGCTCTTCATCGAGTCCTTTGAGCAAACCGTCCGTAATAATCATGGTATCGTCATCCATGAGTAATAGCTCTGCAATCGTTTCCTTATCTTCGTCAATATGTACGAAAGAGTAGGGCTTCATGATCTGTAGCTGGTCGAAACTTCCAGAATCCTTCATCTCGTGCAGGATAGCGGTAAGCACCTCTTCTACCTGTTCATCAAAGTCATCACCCTCATAAGCTACCCATTCCTTAACGGTAGTGCGTCCTAACTCCATGTCGTCATCGTCGAAAAGTTTGCACTCACCGCTTACAGGACTGGTCTGCAAGTGAATGTCTGTGACAAAGTTCTGACCGTCGGCAGTATATCTGCTGAGTGCTTTGTGGATTGTTGCCTTTAGCTGGGCGGATGATGATTCATTCAGTTTCATAAACGTTATCTTTATTATATCTGGCAAATATAAACATTTTTATGCAAATGTATCATGAAGAAACCTAAAAATCTTCTTCAAAACGCCTCATCTGCATCTTTACACTGGCAAAACTCTGCTTACGCTGATTCAACTGTTGCAGATATATGCCTGCCAATTGAGCCACCTCCGCCTGACGGACCTGCATGGCATATTGCTGAGCCTTAGTAGCCCAATCAATAGCTTCTTCTATTTTTTCCTGCATTTCGCAGCCTAATGCCAGATTATAGGCTGCATACATTTTTCTCTTTGCACTCTTGGTGCCATTATATGAACTTTCCCATAAACGTACAGCCTCTTGCCAGTTGTCTTCATGCACGGCAACGGCAGCATCACGCATTGCTACCGATCCGTTGGGGAAATAGAAGCGGTTAGCGGTTTCCCAATATGGTACGAAGGATTTGGCGATGAATTCTCCGGCATACTGAGATGCCTCTCTGACAATCCTCCGCTGATTAGGCAAGTCGTGGATGGCTTCGTTTATCTCCTCGCCATATCCTTCCCAAAAGATACTGTCAATCTTGGTGATGGCTGTGCGAGGCTTCTGGTCCGGAATATAGATGCGAACAGTCGGGGCAACTTTGACATCCGTATTGCCAACGAATAATGCAAGATAAACATTTGGCTGGGCTTTCGTTTCCACGCGCATTTGTATATTCTCTAAGGACACAAGAAAGTCAGCCCCCAATTGATGTGTTAAGGTATTGACCTCGTCAGTAGTCAGGGTGGTTTCTTCTTTGCCGGGTGTGTAAAGGGCAGAATCGCAGATGATGACTGTATCAAAGTAGTCACCATCTGCTAATGCCTGCGCCAATGATTCTGTAGTGGCTTTTGCATCACCAGCCAGATATTGAGTCTTGTGATACAGCGACCGCGTATTCATATCTGCCAGATCAGTGAACTGGCCTTGAAGTGACGGAACACTGTCTGGCACATTGTTGACCACAGCGACACGTCTGAGCTGATTAGGAAAGCTCATCTCAGCAGGGAGCAGGTAGTCTATAGACAACTGGTCTATACTTTGGCATCCCCATAACGTCAGACTGAATAGCGTTAGCAGTATCTTTTTCATAATTCATTACTTTTAGCTGATACGAAAAGCCTTCTAATGTCAATCCTCCAATTTAGAGTCCTTTCCCGTGGCAGTTCTTAAACTTCTTTCCACTACCGCAAGGACAAGGATCGTTACGCCCGACACGCTTAGGAGCTACATAAGGGCTTGCCTTCTGCTGCTCACGGGTATCCTGGGCGGCCGCAGCTTGCTGAGCAGGGTCACCGGTGCTACTGGTTACTTCCTGTTTGTTCTCACGTAACTGGCTTGTGTCTTGACGCATTTCAGGAGCTGCCTGCTGGACCTGCTGTGGCTCTTGGATAGGTATCTGACCGCGCATCAAGATTGAAATGGTGTCGTTGTTGATGACCTCCACCATATCGTCAAACAGCTTGGCTGAATCAAGTTTGTAAAGCACCAACGGGTCTTTCTGTTCGTAACGTGCGTTCTGCACAGAGTTACGGAGTTCGTCCAAACTACGCAGGTTCTCCTTCCATTCCTCATCGATGACATGCAGCAAGATTGATTTCTCAAACTGCTTCACGATAGCCTTACATTCGGTATCGTATGCTTCCTTGAGGTTGCAAGAGATATTATATACCCTGCGGCCATCAGTGATAGGTATCAGGATATTCTCATACATTTGCCCCTGAGTCTCATAAACCTGCTTGATAACCGGATAAGCAATCTCACTCATATGGTCAGTACGCTGTTTGAAGTGAGCCATGGCATTGTCGAATACCAATCCTGCCAGGTCTTCTTTATTCTTGTTCATGAAATCATTCTCTGAGAATGGAGTCTCAATAGCGAATGTCTTGAGAATCTCCATCTTGCAATCATCGTATGTAGCAAGTTGAGTTGCGTTGACGCAACGCTCCCAGATCATATTGGCAATATCCATACCGATACGCTCGCCCATTAAGGCGTGACGGCGTTTCTCATAGATTACAGTACGCTGCTTGTTCATCACGTCATCGTAGTCGAGCAAGTGCTTACGGATACCGAAGTTGTTCTCTTCCACCTTCTTCTGAGCGTTCTCGATAGACTTGGTGATGAGTGGATGCTCCAGTACTTCGCCCTCTTTGAATCCGAAGCGGTCCATAAGACGCGCCACTTTCTCAGAAGCGAACTTACGCATCAGGTCATCTTCCAAAGATACGAAGAATACTGATGAACCCGGATCTCCTTGACGACCGGAACGGCCACGCAGCTGACGGTCCACACGGCGTGACTCATGACGCTCTGTACCAATGATGGCCAAACCACCCGCATCACGAACGTCTTTACTCAGCTTGATATCGGTACCACGACCTGCCATATTGGTGGCGATAGTCACAACACCCACACGCTTGGTTTCGAAAGTGCCGTCTTCATTCTTGACTGTACGCTCAATGCTCTGACCTGCCTGGGCCACAATCTCAGCCTCACGTTGGTGCAGTTTCGCATTCAACACGTTATGTTCAATCTTGCGTAAAGAGAGCATACGGCTCAAAGTCTCTGAAATCTCCACAGAGGTGGTACCAACCAATACAGGACGGCCTTGATAAATCATCTCCTCAATTTCATCGATAACTGCCTTATATTTCTCACGTTTCGTCTTATAAACGCGGTCGTTCATATCCTTACGTATTACCGGACGGTTGGTAGGAATCACCACTACCTCCAGCTTGTAGATATCCCAGAACTCGCCTTCCTCTGTCTCTGCCGTACCGGTCATACCTGCCAGCTTATGGTACATACGGAAGTAGTTCTGCAAAGTGATGGTTGCGAAAGTCTGTGTAGCACCTTCAATCTTCACACGTTCCTTAGACTCCACAGCCTGATGCAAACCGTCAGACCAGCGGCGGCCCTCCATGATACGGCCCGTCTGCTCATCCACAATCTTTACCTCACCGTTCAATACCACGTAGTCCACGTCGATTTCGAACATGGTATAAGCCTTCAGCAACTGTATCAACGTATGCACACGTTCAGCTTTCGTTGAGTAGTTGTTCAGCATTTCATCTTTCTTAGCCAGACGTTCCTCGTCATTCAGAGTCTTGTCGTTCTCCAGTTCGGCAAGCTGTGTCACGATATCGGGCAGCACAAAGAAACTCGGGTCAGAAGTATAACTGCTCAGTTCGTCAAAACCCTTATCGGTGAGTTCCACGCTTTTCAGCTTCTCGTCAATGACGAAGTAGAGTGGGTCGGTCACCTCATGCATACGCTTGTTGTTCTGCTCCATATAAATTTCCTCAGTAGCGAGCATACCGGTCTTGATGCCCTGTTCGCTGAGGAACTTGATTAATGGCTTGTTCTTTGGCAACGCCTTATGGCTTCTATAGAGAGCAAGGAATCCTTCTTCCACTTCCTTCTTGTCTTCAGAGTAAACCATCTTCTTGGCTTCAGCCAGGTATTTGGTAGCTAAGTCACGCTGCTTGGCAACGATGCGTTCCACATACGGGCGGAAATCCTCAAACAGCTTGGTGTCTGCATTCTGAGGAATAGGACCAGAGATAATCAGAGGGGTTCGTGCGTCATCAATCAACACAGAGTCAACCTCATCGACGATAGCGTAATTATGTTTGCGCTGTACCAGGTCTTGAGGTCGGGTCGCCATATTGTCACGCAGATAGTCGAAACCAAACTCATTGTTAGTACCGAAGGTAATATCTGCCAGATAAGCGTTGCGACGGGCGATAGAGTTTGGCTGATGCTTGTCGATGCAGTCAACGCTCAACCCATGGAACATATAGAGAGGTCCCATCCACTCTGCATCACGTTTTGCCAGGTAGTCGTTCACTGTCACTACGTGTACACCGTTACCAGTCAGGGCGTTAAGGAATACAGGCAAGGTAGCCACCAGTGTTTTACCTTCACCTGTCGCCATCTCTGAGATCTTGCCTTGGTGTAGCACTACGCCACCGATTAACTGGACGTCATAGTGTACCATGTTCCAGGTCACTTCATTACCACCTGCCATCCAGTGGTTCTGGTAAATAGCCTTGTCGTCTTCGATACGGACGAAATCATGTGTGGCAGCCAGGTCACGGTCAAAATCATTGGCTGTAACAACAATCTCTTCGTTCTCGGAGAATCGTTTAGCCGTTTCCTTCACGATGGCGAAAACCTGTGGCAATACTTCGTTGAGTTTCTCTTCATACAGGTCGAGAATCTCTTTTTCTATCTTGTCGATGTGCGTGAAGATAGGTTCGCGTTCTTCCAGTTCGGTAACTTCAATCTGAGCCTTCAGCTCATCAATCTTCGCACGCTTCTCGATTGATGAATCTTGGATATAACGCCTGATTTCCTGCGTTTTGGCACGCAGTCCATCATTGTCAAGTTGCTCAATCTCTGGAGAGGCAGCCTTGATCTTGTCTATCCAAGGCTTGATTTCCCTCATGTCTTTCTGCGACTTATTGCCGAAGATTTTTGTCAAAAAATCATTAAATCCCATTATGTAATCTTTTTATTATTTCTGTTGATAAAAACGCATACTCTTTGCTTACAAACTGCAAAGTTACATTAAATTACTGATTAATCAGTCTTTTTTGTGAAAAAACTGCAATTATCACTCTAAAGGTGAAGCAGAACAGCCGTTTGGGGCACGGATGTGGAGCGCACTGGCAATGGTGGGAGCGATGCGTTCCGCCTGGATAGGTGTGGAAATGGTTTCTGCCTTATATAAAGGTGAAAGAATGATGAACGGAGCAGGTGCTTCGGCATCACTTGTGATATGTGTCTCTTGTGTCTGTTCGTCAATGATTTTCCAGCCTGGCAGCAACTCGATAACCAGGTCACCGGAGCGTTTGCGGTGGTATCCGTTGCGACTGCGTTCTGTACGTTCGTTATAAGGCGCAAGCAGCATACGGTAAGCTGAATATACTTCATTCACTCCACTGAACTGCACCAGAAACTCTGATGCTTTCTGCTGAATGTCTGCCATATCCAGACGTTTGTCCTCGATAAGTTTATGGTTGAGGAAGATTTGCCTGTCATAAAAATGCTCCACATAGTCACCGGCTCCATAAGTGGCCATGAGATACATGTTCAGCAAAGTAGCACATCGGTTCAAGTAGAATTCTCCACTTGGTATGTTATAGGTTGTCAAGTCATTATAGACAGGGTCTGTAAAGCCTGTAGAAGTTATGCAGAATAATACATGGCTTAATCCTACCTTTCTTTCCAGCACGTCAAGCAGATTGCCGATGCAATTGTCTATACTTGTATATACCTCTTGCATCTCTTGTCCGCTCTCTTGTAAAGACTTGTGCTGGTAAGTGCCTGCATAATAGGTAAGTGCCAGGAAATCCGTAGATTCATCCCGTCCTAAATCGCCTTTACCCAGCAACTCTTCTGCCAGTCTGTTCACTTCTTCATTTACGACTGGCGAAGTCAGTAAACGACGGTAACGGTTTACACGGTCCTTGTCCTTAACCCTTAGATCAGGACCTTGCTGACTGTTAAAGTCATTGAGCCACCAAGGGAAATCCTTATAATAAGTGGTACTGCACCATTTCCCAGTCTCTTGATTAATCCAGAAAGCGCTGTTGGCGGCATGACCAGCCGACAGAATGGCAGCATCTCTGAATGGTGCGATGGCATATACCTGTCCTTTTCCTCGGGTAGATATCTTCAGTTCGTCGGGCAGGGTAGAGGAGAGCAACAGTGCGGCAGAGGAGCTTTCCGGGGTATTGTTACCCATGAAGTCAGGATCGTCCACACAAAACCGTGTCCGTCCCGTTTCGCGGTCCAGCCATTCACTACCAGTAATGCCGTTGATAGAAGGCGTAGTACCCGTATAGAGCGAAGCCATAGCTGATGCCCTGTCGTTGGCATGAAAAGAGAAGTTCACCTGCTTATAGACCTTGCCGTCACGCAAAAGCCTTTTGAATCCTTGTGAGCCATAAAGTGATGAGAACTCTTCCATATAGTCTGTACGAAGCTGGTCGATGGTGAGTGAAACCACCAGACGGGGCTGTGCAGATACTTGTTGTATTTGCCAGCCTCCTATCGTCAGGACTAATATGGTCGCCAATAGTTCTTTTCTCATCGTTTCTCCTGGTGTGATAAAAGCCAGTTACTGACAGAACGTTCTATCAAACATAATGCCAAAGGCAATATGGCTAACGGAAATCTTTGCGGAATGAACGCCCATAGTATGATAAATAATGTTAATTCAATGGCCAGTGCCGTCAGATAGCGGCTCTTCTGCATCTTTTTCACCTTATTTATAAACCAAGGTAATAGAATAAGGTGTAAAGGCTGGAATAACAGCAACAGGTAGTTCGGACTCATGGCAGGGTGCTCGGAAAAAGATGCTAAGAATGCGAGAATACATCCCGCTACACCGGCAGCGAAAAACAAAATCAAGTCTAATCCCCATAAGCTCCGACGAGAACGTATCCCGTAGATGGTGAAAACGGTTGTCACGATGAACAGGAACGTTGCGCACCTGAAAGGAGTGAACGGGGTATCGGGATTCAGCTTGTCTGCTTCATTAATGACTACAGGCTGTAAGCTTTGCTTCACTAACGGAACAGGGGCGTATTCTTCCCTCACGAGGGATTTATTTTTTTCTCGTGAGGAATTATTTTGTCCCTCGTGAGGGATTATTTGAGCGGTTGCGAAGTATTCCTCCAGATAGAGCGGAATAAACATCATGGTACGACGGGATATTGGCTCGTCAGCCTTGCTGCCCAAGCAGAGGTCAATACCAAACTGAGACCATGAATTGTTAGCTGTAAAGTCATGAATAATGCTGCGGAAAGTATGGTCCGTCTCTGTCGTATTCATGTCATCGGCATAACTCATTTCGCCCTTCAGGCTCTTTTCGATTAAGTCCCTGGGCCTCGTGGCACAGTTATCATAAAAGTAATTGTAC
Organism: Bacteroidaceae bacterium; assembly: GCA_017471185.1. Taxonomy (GTDB): domain Bacteria; phylum Bacteroidota; class Bacteroidia; order Bacteroidales; family Bacteroidaceae; genus Bacteroides. The sequence continues at coordinate 16,043 of JAFUVZ010000019.1, read as the reverse complement.
CGATAGACTCTATTCTGGGGCTTATAATTCTCGTTCAGTAAGTTAATCAATGTGTTCTTTTCCTCAACGCTCAGGTTCAGAACCTGTTCCCTTACGTCACGGCGGCTATACTCATACCAGTCAACGAAGTCCTGGTAAGGCTGGATGCCCAGTTGGTAGTCGGTCTGTCCCAAGGTAAACCTCAAGGCGAAATTAGGCGTGTTGAAACTGAAAATGCCGTAATTATAAATAAGGTCTATCCCCAACGAATCGTTCTTCATGCGGATGGCTGAATGACCGAACTGATTATAGACTTCCACGCCCGGGCCGCAAGTGATGAGACTCACCTGCCAGGTGTCGGTCGTATCGGGAGGTAAAGCGTAGCTGTCTCTCTGTGCCCACAGGGTAAGCTGGCAGAAAGTCATCAGTAACATGATGCCATATTTCAGTCTTAATCGTCTCATTCGGGTGCAAAGATAAGCATTTTTATTCTCACTTTTATTTTTTTAACGGCTTTAAGGCAAAAAAACTTTTGATACGTGAAATAAAAGTTGCATCTTTGCAAACGAATTTCTACTTTTGAAGTATAGTGTACGAATTATATTTGGAAAAATGAGATATAGACAAACGCTTTTGATGCTGATGCTGCTCTTGGTTTCAGGACTGGGTTTCGCGCAAAACAACACGAACTCCCCTTATACCCGCTATGGGTATGGTCAGTTGGCAGAACAAGGTGCAAGCAACAGCCTGGCTATGGGTGGTGTAGCGTATGGCATTAGAGACAAGGCTCATACTAACTTCGTCAATCCTGCTTCATATACAGCCGTTGACTCTTTAACGTTCATCTTCGAGGGAGGTATTTCGCTGCAGAACACCAACTTCGATAATAATTCTAATAAGGTGAACGCCAAGAATACACGTCTTGATTACCTCACCATGCACTTCCGGGTTGGCAAGGACTTCGGCATGAGTTTTGGATTGCTGCCCTTCGCCAATGTAGGATACGATATGGAGAATACGGTGGAGGATGAGGATCAGGAGAAAACTTATAGCACGAATTACTTCGGAGAGGGTGGTTTTCACCAGGCTTATGTGGGTTTAGCGTATAAAATTAACCGAAAATTTTCAATTGGTGCAAATATTTCTTATCTTTGGGGTGACATTAAGCATGCCATGATGGTAACCTTCCCTTATAATACGTCTGCATACGGTATTACCAGGGAGGAAGACCTGAAGGTAAACAGCGTGAAGATTGATATTGGCGCACAATACTCCTACCAGTTTGGCAAGAAACATTTTGCCACTTTTGGTGCAGTATTTTCGCCGAAACTTAATTTACATAATGACGCCTATCAACAGGATGCGCTTGGCTTGACCAACGCTCTTCTTTCTGGAGACGCTTCGGGGTTGACTGTTACGACAACCGACATTAAAGGCAAGAGCGGCATACCAATGACCATAGGCGTGGGTGGTGCTTACATCTATGATGGCAGGCTGACCGTTGGTTTGGACGCTACCTATCAGCAGTGGAGCAAGGTGCCGTTCATGGGGCAGGATGGATTGTTTGCGGATATGACGAAAGTGTCGTTAGGCGCTGAGTATCTGCCTGATCCTGTAGGCAGGAGGTTCTATATGAGGACTAAGTATAGGATGGGCTTGTATTACAGCCGGCCATACTATAAGATAGATGGCAAGAGAGCCACAACGGAATGGGGCGTTTCAGCAGGTTTCTCCATTCCTATCATAAGGTCGCGTTCTTACTTCAACCTCTCTGCGCAGTATGTGAGGGTAAATGGTCAGAACTCAGGCCTGATAAATGAAAACCAGCTGAGAATCAACATTGGCGTTACATTCAACGAGCGTTGGTTCTACAAGACAAGAGTAAACTAAAAATAATAATAACACTTTAAATTTAATGGCAATGAAAATTAAGAAATTACTTGCAATCGCCCTCCTCGCAGGAGGTTTTACCAGTGCCTTTGCACAGAGCCAGGAGTGTATCACCAATAGCTCTATTGGTCACGAGGCTGTGAAGGCAAAGAACTTTGCTGACGCTTACGAGCCTACTAAGGCTGTTTTGAAAGAATGTCCTACGATGAAGTACTATACCTTCTCCGATATGATTGACATTCTGCACTCTTTCCTGACCCCAGATAAGAAGGGCTCTGCTGAGTATAAGAATTATTTTGACGAGCTGATGGGTATGTATGACCTCCGCACTAAGTATCTGCCTGAGTTCAGGGCTAAGGGTACTAAGGTAAAGTCTGACGCTGCCGCTTTGGCTGACAAGGCCGCTGACTATCTGACATACGCTCCTGAGGTGAACCACAAGATTGCTTACCAGTGGTTTAAGGAGTCTGTACAGGGTGACGGTGTGAACACCAAGGCATCTACCATCATGAACTTCCTGAATGAGTCTATGGCAGTGATGAAGGCTGACCAGAGCCACAGCAACCAGTTCCTGGAAGACTACCTCTGGGCTTCTGACCTGACCGACCAGGCTATCGCATCTGCTGCTGACGAAAAGGCTAAGGAAAACATGGAAGCAGCCAAGGAGAACGTGCTCGCTGTATTCATCAACAGTGGTATGGCTGACTGCGAGACTCTGCAGAACGTATTCGGTCCTCAGGTTGAGCAGAACAAGAGCAACGAGGCTTTCTTGAAGAACACCATCGCTATCTTGCGTATGATGAAGTGTAACGAGAGCGAAGTTTACTTCACCGCTTCTGACTACATGTATCGTATCAACCCAACAGCTGACGCAGCTAACGGTGTGGCTTACATGTACTTCAAGAAAGGTGAGTATGAAACTGCCGTTAAGTACTTCGACGAGGCTCTGCAGTTGGAGAGCGACCCTGCCAAGAAGGCTGAAATCGCTTACGCTATCGCAGCTTCTCTGTCAACCATCAAGCAGTGGGGTAACGCTAAGAGATATGCTAACCAGGCTATCGGTTTCCGTGACGACTGGGGTGCACCTCACATCTTGCTGGCTCAGATTTACGCAGCTAACCCTAACTGGAGTGACGAGCGCTCACTCAACGCTTGCACCTATTACGTATGCGTTGACCGTCTGCAGCGTGCCAAGACTTTGGATCCAAGCTGCGCTGAGCAGGCTGACGAGCTGATCCGTACTTATTCACGTTACTTCCCGAAGTCTGAGGATCTGTTCATGCAGGGTCTGAAGAAGGGTGACCGCGTGACTGTAGGTGGTCTTGTTGGTGAGACTACTACCATTCGCTAATGTGTGTTGACTATATGCAACTGACAATAGGTCGCATACATAATCTTATGAGCATAACCACTGTCTTCGTGGCAGTGGTTATGCTTCTTTTATTCTCCGCTTGCACCGGCAAGGAGAAAAACCTGGGCGAGGCTATCACGAACCGCGATTCATTACCCGTGCTTGAGACTCATGATGTGACTACTTTGATATCCGATTCAGGAGTCATACGTTATCGCATCACCACGCCACTCTGGCTGGTCTTCGACAAGCTCAAGCCTTCCCGATGGTCTTTCGAACAAGGTGTGTATCTGGAGAATTTTGACGAGGACAACAATGTCATGGCGGAAATCAAGTCTGACACCGCTTATTATTATGACAAGACCAAGCTGTGGGAACTGCGAGGTAATGTTGAAATCAAGAACCTGCAGGGTGAGCGTTTCGATACGGAGCTCCTCTTCTGGAATCAGGACACACAGCGCGTCTATTCTGACAAGTTTATCCGTATCGAGCAGATTGACCGAATCATCACTGGCCGTGGATTTGAGTCAAACCAACAGTTTACCGTATATACCATCCACAAGCCCGAAGGCATCTTTTATGTGGATGAAGACAAGATGTCTGCCGCTCCTGCTGACAGCCTGAATGCCGAACCAGCCGATACTGTGACTGCGACAACGGTACCTCCGAAAGGAAGAAGAGCAGGAACGCCGACTTTAGAAAAATTAGATGTTAATAAATGAACACGTTGATTTACCTCTTGATATCCGTACTTTTCTCAGCCTTCTTCTCAGGCATGGAGATAGCTTTCGTCTCGATTGACAAGCTGCGTTTCGAAATGGACCGCAAGCCTGGTATCACGTCGTCCATTCTCTCGCATTTCTTCCGCCATTCCAGCAATTTCATCTCTACCATGCTGGTAGGCAACAACATCGCCCTCGTCATCTATGGTATCTTGATGGCGAAGATCTTAGACCCATACCTGCAGCAACTTGTCGGCTCCAATGAGTTCGTGTTGCTGTTCTTGCAGACAGTCATCTCTACCCTGATCATCATCGTGACGGGTGAGTTCCTGCCCAAGACATTCTTTAAGATGAATCCAAACCTGATGCTCCGCATCTTCGCTATACCTCTTTATATTTTATACATCGTGCTTTATCCCATCTCCAAGTTCGCGTCTATGCTCTCTTACGTGGTGTTGATGCTCTTGGGTCAGAAGGTGAACCGCGAGGTGGAGGAGAAGGTCTTCGGAAAGGTTGACCTCGACTATTTCGTTAATTCCAACATAGAACACGCATTTAATGAAGAGACGCTCGGCTCTGAAATCAAGATGTTCCAGAATGTACTCGACTTCTCTTCTGTCAAGCTACGCGACTGTATGGTGCCCCGTACTGAGATTCTGGCTTTGGATGTCAAGACACCAGTGGAAGAGTTGATTAATACCTTCATCGAGTCAGGCAATTCACGTATCATTGTATTTGACGGCAATATCGATAATATCCTGGGGTATATCCATTCGGCTGAGATGTTCCGCAACAAGAACAACTGGGTGAAGAGCATCAAGCCAATGCCCATAGTCCCTGAAACTATGTCGGCACAACGCCTTATGAAGAAGTTTATCAAAGATAAGCAGAATATGGCTGTGGTAGTGGATGAGTTCGGAGGAACCTCCGGCATCATAACCCTCGAAGACCTGGTGGAGGAAATATTTGGTGAAATAGAGGATGAACACGATAACTCTACCTACGTTTGCAAGAAAGTGTCAGAACATGAGTATGTGCTTTCGGGACGACTGGAGATTGAGAAGGTCAATGACACTTTCGACCTTCATCTGCCTGAGTCTGACGAATATCTTACCGTTGGCGGACTGATACTCGACCGTTATCAGAGTTTCCCTAAACTGCATGAAACGGTTAAGATAGACAATCTTGAGTTTAAAATCATCAAGGTTTCCGCTACGAAAATAGAACTGGTGCGTTTAAAAGTGAACGAATAGTTGGAACAATTGAAAATTTTTAAGAAAAAAGCAAGAGGGTATTACTATTTTTTTGTACCTTTGCACCGTTTTTGGAATATAGGGTAGAGGCTTAGCTTAATCAGCAAGGCTTTATAGCCAATTCCAACAGAACGAAAGAATTAAAAACTTAAAAACTAAAATATGGCAGCTTTACAAAAAATCAGGTCTAAAGGACCGTTGTTGATTGGTGTGATTGCCTTGGGCTTGTTCGCCTTCATCGCAGGTGATGCGTGGAAGGTGATTGCTCCTCGTCAGTCACAGGATGTAGGTGAAGTTAATGGAAAGAAGATTTCTGCTCAGGATTTCCAGACACTCTTTGAGGAGTATTCAGACGCAGTGAAGTTCTCACAGGGACTTAGCGCTCTGACAGACGAGCAGAACGATGCAGTGAAAGATCAGGTTTGGCAGGCTTATGTAAACAATCAGCTGATTGAGAACGAGGCCCAGAAGTTAGGTCTGACTGTATCAGATGAAGAAGTACAGGATATTATTAACCAGGGCACTGCTCCCATCTTGGCAAGCACTCCTTTCGTTAACCAGACAACTGGCGCGTTTGATAAGGATATGCTGAACATGTTCCTGGTGAACTATTCAAGCATGAATGCCTCTACCGCTTCTCCTGAATTAGCTCAGCAGTATCAGCAGATTTACAGATATTGGACTTTCATCGAGAAGACTCTTCGCCAGAACCGTCTGGCAGAGAAGTACCAGGCATTGCTGACCAAGTCTCTGTTGTCAAACTCCGTTGAGGCAGAGAAGAACTTCGAGGCTCGTACTACCCAGACTGACTTCCTGATGGCTGCGCTCCCATACAGCACACTGTTGGATTCCGCAATAGTGGTTACAGATGCTGAGATCAAGGCTCGCTATGAGAAGAACAAGGAACAGTATCGCCAGCTGGTTGAGACCCGTGACGTTCGCTATATCGACGTTCAGGTAGTTGCCAGCGATGCTGACCGTGCAGCATTGGAGACTGAGATGGAAGAATACACTGACCAGCTGAAGGGTGAGGTTGCTGACTATACTACATTCATCCGCCAGTCAGGTTCTGAGCAGTCATTCGTTGACCTCTACTATACAGCCAAGGCTCTGCCTTCTGATGTAGTGGCTCGTCTGGACTCTGTGAAGACCGGTGAGGTGTTTGGCCCTTACTACAATAGCGCTGATAATACCTTGAACAGCTTCAAGAAGCTGGAGGTTGTGAATATGGCTGATTCCATCCAGTTCCGTCAGATTCAGGTGACTGGTGAGACCCAGGCTCGTGCACAGCAGTTGGCAGACAGCATCTTCACCGCTCTGAAGGGTGGAGCAAACTTCGCTGAGCTGGCTCAGAAGTATGGTCAGACAGGTGAGCCTGTTTGGATTACTTCAGCAAACTACGAAGGCGCTCAGGTGGATGGTGACAATCTGCGTTATATCAACGCTATCACCACACTGCCACAGAACCAGCTGACTAACCTCAACCTGAGCCAGGCTAATGTGATCCTGGAGGTTGTGGGTAAGAAGAATGTACAGCCTAAGTACAAGGTAGCTGTTGTTAAGCGTCCTGTAGAGTTCAGTAAGGAGACTTACAACAAGGCATACAATGATTTCAGTGAGTTTGTAGCTGCAAACAACACTTATGAGAAGATGGTTGCAAATGCTGAGGATGCAGGCTATCGTCTCTATACTCAGGGTGAGGTTCAGAATTCAGACCATACCATCGGTTCTATCCGCAACACCAAGGACGCTCTGAAGTGGGTGTTCGAGGCTAAGGCTGGTGATGCTTCAAGCCTGTATGAGTGTGGCGAGAGCGACCGTCTGATGCAGGTGGGTGTAGCCCGTATCAATAAGGTGGGTTATCGTCCATTGGCATTGGTACAGGATGAGATCAAGCGTGAGCTGATCCGTGAGAAGAAGGGTGAACAGTTGCTGGCCAAGGCAGCAGGTGCTTCTCTTGACCAGCTGAAGGCCATGGAAGGTGCTGTTAGCGATACCATCAAGCGTGTGAGCTTCTCAACTCCAGCTTATGTAGCAGCCGTTGGCGCTTCTGAGACTGTGCTCAGTGCAGATGCAGCAGTAGCTAAGACTGGTGTTGCAAGCGCTCCTCTGAAGGGTAACGCTGCTGTATATGTTGTTCAGCCATACGCTCAGAACAAGACCAATGACAATTATGACGCATTGGTTGAGAAGGTGATGGTTCAGAACAATATGGTGAATATCGCCCGTCAGGCATTTGGCAATGACCTCTATCTGAAGGCGAACGTGAAGGATTCACGTTATCTGTTCTTCTGATAACCTATATGAACGTATTGAGAGCCGGTTGCATCGCAGCCGGCTCTTTTCTTATATCAATCATTTGCCCATATTATTTCATTCTGCTATCTTTGCAAACGGATATGTGTTAGTAGTCATGAAACGACACCTATTATATATAATAGCCCTATGGAGCCTGGCATGTATGGTTTCCTGCCACCGCCATTACCAGTATCCTCCTGTCTTGCAGGAGGAGGCTCATGCTCTATATGAGCAAAGTAAAGAGTATGAGGCTAACCATGATATAGAAAAACAGATTGATTGTTTGATTAAAGCTTATGGGCTCTTACCGCAATTCAATGACCCGGCGTTCGCTTCTAAAGTCTGCCAGGCTTTGGGCTCTGCCTATATGTTCCGTGACTTATATGAACAGTCTATCACTTTTTTGCGCGAAGGCATTGAATACGCCTTGTTGGAAAAACCACAGGGTATCCAGTTGTCGCAGGCCTATTCGAAGTTAGGCCGCACATATGCCACCGTAAATAATCCTGATAGCGCAGAGCATTATTTCCAACTTTCATTGCAACAGGCCAAGGCTTTGGAAGACTCAACGGAAATCGGTGTCGGCTTTTCCCAGTTAGGAGCCATTTATGAAATGCGGAAGGACTTTGAGAAATCCATTGAATATGAAAAGCAAGGGCTTGAAATTTATATTCAACATGGTGACTCTGATTACATTCCTCAGTCTTACTATGGCATCGGTTCTACCTATTATTATATGAATGAACTCGACTCAGCCAGGTCTTATTTTGAGAAAGCCCTACATACTGACAACATTTATACCGTACAAGGAGCGTATCAGGCCCTTTACCATATCCATCGTAAGCAAGGTAATTTGGCAGAAGCGATTGAATATAACCAGATCAGTAATCACCTGAAAGATTCAATTGCCAGCATAGCAAGAGATGACATGCTGGCTGAGATGCAGATGAAGTATGACAACGAGAAGCTCGTAAGCGAACAGCGTCAACAGAAACTACATATCGCTTATCTGATTATCGCTTTAGTATTAGTGGGAGGTGCTTCGCTTGCTATCATATCATTCAATCAATATCGCTTGAAACGAAATGAGCGTAAACTACAGAAAGCTTTCTTGGAGTTGCAGGAAAACGAGCAAAGCATCAGGCAGAACCGTATCTATATTGAGAGTATCACGCAAGAATTGGAAAACACAGAACAGCTGGCAGCCAATCAGATAAAAGAGCTGACAGAGCAGCTGACAAATCTGGAACAAGACAACGAGCGCTTACAGACGAATAACAAGAAGCTGGAAGACATTATCAGCCAAACGGAAAAGCATGCAGATCAGACTATCAACCGCATGATAAGTCAGAACAAACTTCTACATAAGCAAAACGACTCGTTGCATCAGTTCTTTGAACAACATTACCCCTTATTGAAGGAACTTCACGAACATCCCCATCCCGTGAAAAACTGGCAGGATATCTACACTATAACTGATATCTTTTTCGATAATTTCCATTCCCGTTTAAAACAAGACCTGCCTGAAATGCCAGAATATTCCTTACAAGTATGCTGCTTAGTAAAGCACGGCTTCACCACACCCCAGATTGCGAGTATTGTAGGTATTGCCTCTAATTCGCTCTCAAAGCAGAAGGGTAGAATCCGCAATATGATGGTTGAACGACGACCAGATATTTTTAAAGGGAAAATGACCCTTGACGAGTTGTTATCCACCTATTGAATTGCGATTGTCCATCCTCAAAGTCATGCCATAGCCCCGTTATATTGCTATAATACAAACCGTTATCACACGAAACAAGCACATTGTAATGTCCATTCTATAATTAGCATAACTCAATATTCTTTCTCATCTTTGCAACGAAACTTTAATAAAAAGATGAAAAGAAAAGATTTTTTGAGAAAAACAATTTTACTGGCTTTTGCACCTGTTATTGGATCTGCTAATGCAATACTGTATGCTAAACCTAATGATTATGGTGATATTCCTATCAAAGGGAGATGGCCTTATGGCAACAGTGGTGGTTCTATTCAATCCATCGGGAATACTCTTGAGGTTGTTGCCACTCTTGTTAATACCACACTTTATATCACTGGTGCTGGGTGTGGATCTGATGTTAATGTGCTGATAATAGGTAGCAGCTTTACTTATCAAGACACAGTCTCTGCTGCTGATGCTAACACCATTATTATCGACCTTTCTTCTGCACTTCCTGGAGATTATACCCTTCATCTAAGTAATTCCTTAGGAGGATTTTTGAATGGTAATTTTAGTTTATAAACACCTTAAATAACTGAATTATGAAAAATAAATTTTTATTACTCGCAAGCCTTTCATTAGGCTTTATGGCAACCTCATGCCAGAATGACATTGACGAAGTTATTAATGTTAATGCTGGGACGGCAGCTACCCGTACGCAGGATGAAGCGCCTTCTAACAATGATGAAGAGTCTCAAACCAGATCTGGTATCAACCTTGATATTTCAGGTTTCTATATTATATCAGGTACTGGTTCGCAAACATATACAGTCACAGGTGACAACCTGAGCAATTACAACATTTCATGGGAGTATGACACCAGCTAGCTGCAGGCTGTTGGTACTCCGGGTACCAGCGTTACGCTAAAGCTCATAAACTCAAGTTCAACAGCTGACACATAGTGCGGAAGATGAAGAAGAACTTGATGATGAGGAAGTATAGGAATAAAGGAATTAAGTCATTTTCATTAAACCAAACCAATATGAAGAAGATAGCATTATTTATACTTGTCGCCTCTTCCGTCCTCCTGTCTGTCTGTATGGCATCATGCGGTAAGGACGACGCCCCCGCAAAAGATGAGAGTGTCCTTCCTTATATCGAGGCAGAGCAGATTGAATATGCCATCAGTGCCGAACAGCAGACAGTAACCATCCATGCGCTGACCAACGTCAGATGGTCAGCCAAGGTCTTTGGTGAGGACACCGGCTGGCTGGGATTACCCTCACTGGAGAAATCCGGTGACAACCTGACTATCAAAATAGAGGTAAGCGAGAACAAGGGTTCTGAATCCAGAAAGGCATTTATCTCATTAAAGCCGGCGGAGGAGTTTAGCCTGCCTCAAAACTATGATATCGGGAATGACATGATTCTCATTAACCAGGCCGCCCCCAATCCTTAAACGGCAGAGGCCTGGACTTAGCCGGACGAATTTGGAAAACACTTACATTATGAGCAGATTTTTTATTCCCGCCGTTTTACTGGGGCTGTCCATTGTCATGGGCCAGCCCCTTTACGCCCAGGACGTGGCAAAGGAATATGACCTGCAGGAGGTGGAGGTTACAGCCAGGCGGCATGATTTCGGAGCCAGGAGTCCACAGATGAGCGCAATCGCCATCTCTGCGGATCGCATTAAGAAGCTGCCTGTACTGATGGGCGAGGTGGATATCCTGAAATCCTTACAGACCATGCCTGGCGTCCAGAGCGGAGGCGAGGGCAGGTCGGGCATCTTCGTGCGAGGCGGCGACTATGACCAGAACCTCTTCCTGCTTGACGGGATCACACTCTATAATCCTGAACATCTGCAGGGTTTCACCTCAGCCGTCAACGCAGACCTGATGGATGACGTGGTCCTGTATAAGGGCGCGTTCCCCTCACGTTTCGGAAGCCGTCTCTCCAGCGTCATCGACATCGGATTGCGGGAGGGAGACATGCGTGACTATCATGCCTCTGTCACGGCGGGTATGCTGGCATCCCGCGTACAGGCTGAAGGCCCGTTGTGGAAGGGCCATACTTCCTTTAACATCGGGGCGCGTGCGAGCTATTTCAACGCCATCGTCAGCCCGCTGCTGAAGGAAGTGGTGTATGACAATCCGGGGCAGATGAACAACTTCAGCCACATGAGATACTTTGATGTCAACGCCAAGCTTACCCACCGCTTCAATGGGAAGGCAAGGCTGAACGCCGTGTTTTATTACGGATTCGACGAGAATAATACTACGCCGAACGAGACGGCCCAGCATTTTGAATACAGCACTTACGCATCAGACAGGCAAGCGGAGAAGACCAGTGTCACTGACAACGTAAGGCGTGACCGTACCCTTAACGAATGGAAGAACCTGCTGGGCGGCATTGGTTACACGCATACGTTCAGCCCTAGGCTGCAAATGGAAGCGGGAGTCAGCTACAGCGGCTACAGATACAGCCTCTCGCAGATCTCCTCTGAGGAGAATGACGTCAGCCTGGACCTCTGGGGATACGGAGCGCAAGGGGCCATGCCTTACTCGCATAAGTCTATAGAAAACGCCGTTTCATACAGGTCTGAGATTGATGACTTTACAGCGAGAATCAACTTCACAGCCAGTCTTTCGGAAAGGAACGAGCTACGGCTGGGTGCCCAGGGGGGAGCACAGCTGTACAGGCCTGCCGTATCCAGCCGCAGTCACTCATATCTGAAGCAGGCGCGGAACGAGGACATTATCTGGCAGGCGCAGCTGGGTGACGACAGGTTTACATTCTCCGAGAGTGAGAGGGAGAACCTTTCTGACGGTGACTTCAGGCTCCTGCAGGTGTCAGCGTTCGCGGAGGACGAGTGGACGCCTTTTGACAGGCTGAAGGTCAGTATGGGAATAAGGCTGCAGGGGTATAGCGCGGACGGAAAGACGCATCTTGAGCTTGAACCCCGTCTGTCAACCCGTTTACTGATGACGGAGAGTCTGGCTTTGAAAGTCTCTTACGCAAGAATGTCACAGGGCGCTTTCCTCCTGACAAGCGGCAGTATGGTCTCGCCTTCAGAAGTCTGGATTCCAATCAACGGAGGGCTGGAGCCTGGCATATCCGACCAGGTGTCGGCGGGGCTGTCTAAGGATTTCGACAAAGGGATACAGCTTTCAGTGGAAGGCTACTACAAGTGGATGGACAACGTGACGGACTACCGTGACGGCATGTCCCTGGTGACTGCCAGGGGATTCTGCGACCCCGTGGCGCAGGGCAGGGGAAAGGCGTATGGCCTGGAGTTCCTGGCAGAGAAGACTTCAGGCGACACGCGCGGACATATCAGCTACACCTGGTCGAAATCCTTGAGGAAGTTCGACCGCACGGGCATGGAGATTAACGGCGGCCGGGAGTTCTATGCGGCAGGAGACCGCCGTCACAACCTCAGCATCAGCGTTACGCAGCGTCTGAGCAGGAACTGGGATCTGTCGGCTTCATGGACATACCAGAGCGGACGACGCACGAACATCGCGGCCACAGTCATGAGCGGAGGACTTCCAGACGAGTACAACGCGTATAACCCGGGCTGGAAGAGTACGGATATGTACAACGGGATTGACTATTCCGGGAATCCCGACTATAACAACTATTCGGAGACTTATCCGGAAGGGACGTACCTGCAGGATTTAGTGCGCATGGACACATACGGACAGCGCAACAGCTATACCCTGCCTGCCGTACACCGCCTCGATGTCAGCCTGAGCCATCACGGCAGCATCGGCATCGGCGAGCTGACCTGCGACATCGGGATCTACAACCTGTACAACAGGCAGAACATCTCGTCTGTGTACTGGGGGTACACCAACAACCGTCTTGCGCTGAAAGGCGTGTGCCTCTTCCCGATCATGCCCTCCATTAGTCTGACCCTCAAACTATGATGCTTATGAAAACTATATTATTCAGATTGATAACAAGCAGGGCGGAGGCCGTACTGCCTGTGTACATTATGGCTTTAGCTGTCCTGACGGCCTGCGAGAAAGAGGTGGAGTTCAAGGCTCCAGGGGCGGATGCGTCGTCCAGCCTGACAATAAACTCCATAGCCGTCGAGGGCGAACCCCTGAGGGTGTTCCTCAACCGTACATACACGGTCGGACAGGCACCGCCTCTCAATGCAGGCTACAGCTATGCCTTTACCAAGGATGACAAGAGCATCGACTACCAGACTCCGGCCTATTACAAGAAAACGGGGGTGTTCGACGCGGAAGTAAAGGCTGTAGTAAACGGTGCCCTGACATATAGTCTGGAACTGGCGCCTGACAGTATGGGCTATACCTGTGACTACCGCCCGAAAGAGAACGACCGCATAGAGATAAAAGCGGAAGGTGTCTCTGCTGAGACGACCGTCCCGACAAGGCCTCATGTCGAGGTCCTGAGCCATGAGGTCCTTACGGGCAATCCGTACACGAACATGGCAGGACTTACCTATGATACGGACACCATCATGAGGCTGTCATGTCTGATCAGGGAAGTGAGCGGGTCACAGTATTACAGGCTGCGCGTAAGGGGGGAAAGGAAGATTACGAAATCTTTCGATGTCAGTGTCAACGGCGAGCTCGTCAGCCATACGGATTATGCGTATTATCTCCTGCAGGACATTTATTTCTCCGAAGACGAGCTGTTCGTTGACAACAGGCTGACTGAAAGCTTCGGCGGCTGGCCTGCATATTTCAGTAACGTATTCGATGACACGTTGATAAAGGGAGGGGGGCACTCGTTTACCGTCGTCAGCCCCAAACCTTCTGCCAGCATGGGCATAGCCGACTTTAAAGGCGTAACGGACATCATGAAAGCACAGGCTGACGAGGCTGACATCCCCGCCCGCGTGATGGTGGAGCTGCAGGCCATCTCGCCGGAGCTGTACCGTTACCTGAAGTCCGTGCAGCTGTACCGCGTCACGGAAAACGACGCCTTCTCGGAACCCGTGCAGATATACAGCAACGTGGAGAACGGATGGGGCGTATTCGGAAGCCTCTCGTCCTCACGGGTATTCATTCCATATGACTGATTTTAATTAACCTCAATATTGTTGATTTATGAAAAAGTTTGTATTATTCGCAGCATCAGCAATAGCCTTGCTGGCTGCATGTAACAGCAATGAAGAAGTGATGACTTCTATAGGTGAGGGTAATCCACAAGTATGTACAGAATTTCAAAATGATTACCAATATTAGAAAATCTTAAACAATGTTAATGTCATGCAGAATTTCTGGATGTTGCAGTTTAATGGGTAGATAATCAAAAAAAAATGGTTAAGCTATGAAAAGTAAAAGTTTTATTTTTGTTATGGTGGCCACACTTTGCATGACTGCCTGTAGCAGTGATAATGATGACTTGCTGAAAGGCTTTAAAGCCATAGAAGAAGAGCCTGTGACACGGCACAGCTATACACCCGTTGAGCTGAACGAAACGCAACAGGCTATCAATGCAAAGTTGCAGGAATTCTCATGGAAGCTGTTCAAAGAGGTGTATGCTGGCCGTAATCCGGGCGTGAATCTGATGATTTCGCCTATCAGCCTGGAGGTGGACTTGGGTATGTTCATCAACGGGCTGGAGGGTGAAACCTTGCAGGAAGTATTAAAGACAATGGGATTGGAAGGATTCAGCAAGGAGCAGATCAATGACTTCTTTAAAACGATGATGAATGGTATCGAGAAAGCTGACGAAGCTGCCATCTTCAGGAGTGCCAACTCTTTCTGGTACAATAAGAACAAAGAGGTAAATAAGGATTTCGTCTCTGCTATCCAGGGCAACTATGATGCCAAAGCAGAGGCTGTGGATTTCTCTGCCCCTAATACAAAGGACATTATCAACGCCTGGTGTGCGGAAAAGACTGAGAACAGGATTAAGAAGATGGTGGATGAGACATCAGACGATGATTTGTTTCATCTGATGAACGCCGTGTATTTCAAGTCCCGCTGGGAAACCGTCTTTTCAAAAAAACAGACATCCAGACAGCCATTCAACTATGCCGATGGTACGACAGCTGATGTGGATATGATGCACCGTCAGTATTACACGCTCTATATGGAGAATGACAGTTACCAGTTTGGCGTGAATCCTTTTATTGACGGATCGTTCCAGATGATTTTCATACTTCCGAAAGAGGGCGTGGATGTTGCTGACGCAATACCTTCAGTTGTAAGCCGTGAGACCCTGGCAAGCTTTGGAAAAACAGTGAACCTTGACCTGTATGTGCCTAAATTCACATCTGAATATACAGAGGAGAAGCTATTCCCACTTATGGCAAATATCAATCCTTCACTGAAGTTCCAGCCGGAGGAATTCAATGTCTTTACAGAACCTGTAGAAAAGATTGACATGAAGTCATTGCAGAGGACTTTCTTCCTGATGGATGAGGAAGGAGCTGAAGCTGCGGCGACATCGGTGAAGATGGGGTTGGGTGAAGCTGGTACTGATCCGAATATTGAGAATAAGGTGATGCGTCTTGATCGCCCGTTCTTCTATGCCATCGTGGAAAGCAAGACCTTCTGTCCGCTCTTCATCGGCTATTACGGAAACTGAACCTATCATTAGGTTGATTATAATCCATTTCTTATCTGCGGTGATGCAGGCAGGGCTTCGGCTCTGCCTGCATCTTTACCATATCAAATAACATGAATCGCTAACATCGCTTTCTCTCGCTCTAACCATACTCATACACGCATTTCACACTTTATTTGCAAGTAACGAGACATCTGCAATCAAACGCCAATAAAAAAGGCAATGATATAGCAGAAGGCATAAAAAAACAGTCAGGTCAGCACAATGAACTGAATATCTCCCCGAAGGGGCAGAAAGCC
>JAFUVZ010000018.1 GCA_017471185.1 Bacteroidaceae bacterium | reverse complement strand
TATGAACAAAAAGTTTTTATCAATGGCAGCTGCCGCGATGATGTTCGCGGCCTGCACGGAGGATGCTCTGCAGCCCGAGCCGATTGAGGTCGCCAAGACCCCGGCGGTGATGGGACAGACACCCGTAGGCTTCAACGCCTACACCAGCAAGGCTACCACCCGTGGTGGCGTGGCTGGTCCTATGACATCTGCCGATCTGATTGATCCAGGTACGTTAATCGGAGACCAAGGTTTCGGTGTGTTCGCTTATTATACCGACAGTAAGGAGTATGCCGGCAACACCAAGCCCGACTTCATGTACAACCAGCAGGTGTATTACAGCGCAGCTGCATCTGGTTTTACCTATACGCCTGTGAAATACTGGCCTAACGAATACGGTACCAATGCCGAGAGCATAGATCAGGACAAGGTGAGCTTCTTCGCTTACGCCCCTTATCTGGAGACTACCGATGCCGCACAGGGCAAAGTGGCTGATGAGTCTTATGGTATCACAGGCTTCTCACGCAACAGCACTGCCGGTGACCCATTAGTGAAATATATCGGTACTTTTGACCTGACCAAACAGGTTGACCTCACCTGGGGTATCGTTGCCAGCGGTGCCAACACCTGGGCTACCCTGACTGGCTCAGGCTCTACAATGGCATCCAGCCAGACATTGACACCAGGCTTGCCATGGCTTGACGTAGAGCACCCTGCCAACATTGACCAAAAGATGAAGTTCAACTTCCGCCATGCACTGGCACAGCTCAATATTCAGATTGATGTTGACGCTGACCTTGCAAGCCATGCCAGCAATGCCAGCGCTGATCCAGCAGCAGAGACAAAGGTGTACGTGCGTAGCATCACCCTGGGCGGTATCGTTCAGAAGGGTGCGCTGAACCTGAACAACGAGACACCCAACCAGCCTCGCTGGATGAACTACTCAGGTCAGGGCGAGCTGGCTGAGGGTGCAGCTGCCGTTGTATTAAACGACGGTCGCAAGAACGGCAAGGAAGGCACCACTGCCAATGGCAATGAGGCTAACTGCTTCCTCAACGCACAGATTATCCAGAGTTCTGATGTGACCACAGGTGTGACAGGTACTCTGCAGAACCTGTTCAACGTTGATGCCCTTGCATCAGCAGGAGCTACCAAAGCTGCTCAACTGGAAGCTCCTGTCTATGTGATTCCTAACAGCGAGGAGGCTTTCACGATTACTATTGTGTATGATGTGGAGACTGAGGACGCTAATCTGTCAGGATATCTGTCTGATGGCAAGACCCACGGCTCAAGCATTCAGAATACTATCACCAAGGAAATTCGCAGCACTGGTCTGGCAGCTGGTAATAACTACAGAATCTTGCTGCACTTGGGCTTGAACAGCGTGAAGTTCGACGCTCAGGTTACAGAATGGAGTACTACCGCTACCACCAGTAACGCGTGGTTGCCAAGCAATACTGGCGAGGGTGTATATAATCCAAAGAACCCGTTGACTATTATCTCTGCGGGCGGTGTAGCTGTTGACAATATGACAGGTCCAACCGCTACCACTTATACTATCAATGGTCTCGGCAGTGCTTCCGCTCTTAAACTGGGAGCAGGGGATCAAGCAGTCTGGACAATCAATGACAGTAGTGTCGCACTGTTGGCTGCAGGAACAACAGATGCGGCTGATACCCGTAGTACATTTAGCGAAGCAATCGATGCTATAGCTGATAATGAATGGAGCGAATCTGTAACAGCACAGTACATTGTTGTTAAGCCTCTGAAGAAGGGTACCGCTACCATCACATCTAACAAGGACGGTAATATATCTACCATTGTGATTACCGTTGACGCTTCTGAGATTGTGCTGAGCGAGAGCAGCGTAAGCCTCTATACCTTCAGCACTCAGCCAGGCTTTGATCTTACTGCCACCATCAAATCGTCATCTAATCTCGATGATGACTCTTGGTCTGCAACTGCTGAAGATAACTATGAGGTGACTGCTTTGTATGATACTGATGGTGCAGCAGTTGCTGATTTAGCTACATATACCAACTATTTCAGCATCTCACAGTCTAAGAATGTGTTTACATTCACCCCTGTGGCAGGCAGTGCAGGCGCTTCCGCTACCGTTAAGCTGACGACCACTCAAGGCGCAACCGCCGAGGTAACCGTTAAGATTGTTGCGCCTTTAATCACACTGAACGCTACGGAAATCATGCTCCGTGGAGGTTCAAACGCGAGCCAGGTTGAGCTGAAGGCCACTACCGTTCCTGCCCTGAAGGATGGCTATACGCTGTCATTTACAAGGAAGACTGGTACCGACAGCGACTACACTATCTATGAGAAGACAGCCGGTTCAGGCGTGTTTGTCATCAAGGGTATATCTACAAGTGATTTTAATGGCGACGATGATGAATTGACATTCCAGTTCACTGGTTATACAGATAGTTCTGATGCTTTCGCAAATGCAAAAGTTTCTGTTCAGTCAGAAGATCCGGGTCTGGAAATTGACGTCGATAACGGTGCCGTTGCATTGGGCCGCGTGCTTGTTTCCGATGTGAAGAAGACTTACGCGACGGTTAACGAGGCAACAATCTGGGGTCACTCTCCAATCGCTATCATCGCCTATGTTGGTGATGAAGAGAATCCAGCAGATAGCTATAACTTCGGTACTGCAGAAGCTGAGAAATATTATACCAGACTTGCCATGGCATTGAATAATGCAGGAAATGCCATCTGGGATAGCCGTGCCGTTAGCGGATGGAGTGGAGATGATGATACTTTGGAAAATAATGTCACTTCATCTACTTCTGAATACTATTGGTATAAAGCAATCAATGGTTATGAAAACACCGCGACTTTGGTAAGTCATACAAATCATACTCATCCAGCTGCCCTGCTTGCTGTTAACTATAAGAGTACAGTTGCAGCTCCATCCGCTGGAGTTTTGCCTAACTCAGGTTGGTTCCTGCCAGCCATCGGTCAGTGGAGAAAGATGGTTGAAGCTATTGTAGGTGAGACAGCGCTTTCTACTTCAACACAAGTCAAGTATAAGTATGATGCTGTAAATGCAAAGATAAGTGATCCAGGCTTTACAGGATTTACTGCTACGGGTTATTGGAGTAGTTCAGAGGGCAGTGCTACCAGTGCCTGGGCCATGCACTTCGATGCCGGCTTCGCGGCCGGCTACGGTAAGTCGAATAGTAGGCCCGTTCGTCCTGTCTTCGCTTTTTAACCTCTTCACCTCTTTACCTCTTTTCGAGCCGGTTTGAAAATCGGCTCGTAAGAGCTAGAGCGCAAGGGTAACTTAAGGCGGTGGCGCAACCGTCAGGTTCTGCCACCGTCTTCCCAAGGCAGGGGGTTGCAAGGGGGATGTTTCCCCCTTGCCCTCACCGCAGGGAAAAGTGACATTTGTAAAAGCGGGCGGCGTGTGAAAGCCGCCGCCCGCTACCAATACCCCTCCGTCGCAAAGCGACACCTCCCCTACATAGTGGAGGAGTAAAAAGGGAGTATAAAGTGATCTATGACTTATTGGCACACAGGGGAAGGGGAAAAGAATAGGATCTTATATCAAATAATTCCAGAAAAAGCTTGGTGGAATGAGTTTTTTGACCTACCTTTGCAGAAAGAGATGCAAAAGTTATGACTAAGAAACTCTCACGGAAAGACAGAAGTGAATTATATGGCCATGCCAGCAAGTTTTTCATTGACATCGCAAAGCTGGTCTTTGCAGGTATCATACTGGCTGACATTCTGAAGCAGGATGTGGAATTCTGGTGGATGCTGGCTGGTGGTGGCTTGGTTGTGATAGTATTTCTGTTAATTTCCTACAATTTGTTTATAATGAGTAAAAGATAGATGATATGGCACTGATGTACACTTATGGGGTTTTGTTAGTGATTGGTATGATTATACTCATTTGGACTCACCATGAGCTGAACAAGCCTGAGCAGACAGAAGACAAGTAAGTTTGCTCAAAGTTTATATTGATAGTTCTATCGGCATCCCGGCTGTGTAAACATCTACACTTCCGGGGTGCTTTCTTTTTATGCGATTTTCACCTAATTGTAGTGCACAGTAGGGTCGGTTCTTATTGTGTATGCAGGCTGCCCCTTCGGGGCGTAAAACGTATGAATGCATTTTATTTTATATATCGCTTGCGAGAGTCCCGTCGGTCAAGGCTTGCGGGAGTGAGCTGTATTTTTTTTGAAAAGGGTCACCGACTGATGATAATGAAAAATGGATAATGAAAAATGGAAAATGAATTATTCATTATTCATTATTAATTATTCATTATTCATTGTCATTAGTAAAGTCAAAACTGGTGGCTAAAACTGCTACGAATTATTGGAGTAGTTCAGAGAACAGTGCTACCAATGCCTGGAACATGAACTTCAATAACGGCAACGCGAACAACAACAATAAGTCGAATAGTAGGCCCGTTCGTCCTGTCTTCGCTTTTCGAAAATTTGCTATTTATAGGCGATAAGCATCTTTTTCTCTTTCTTTCCCCTGTGTGCCGGTAAGTGCATGGTCATGAGTTCTATGACTTACTGACACAAAAAGCCGCAAAAGATTTTGTGATTAAGGTTTATTGTTGTACATTTGCTGCCGGAACTAATAATTAATAACTGACAATGGAAACAACAGCAAAGAAATCAACGGTCAATCGGACCCGTGAGGAATTAAGAGCAGCTTTCAAAGACGCTCTTATAAGGAAAAAGGCTTATCAGAAAGAGGCTCTTGAACGCTTGGAATCAATGAACCGGCAGGGTTTCTTTGAATCCTCAACACCCTCGCTGGTATGAATATCCTCAGCCTTGCAGCTATCAACAATAGCTCGCCTTATTGCGTGAAACAACGCGACGACCGTCCTTATGATTTTTATTTCCGTACTGATTATGACGTTGACTATGAAATCAGTATCAGACCGGATGATACGGTAATGCCTTTCAATACATATATGCTTGATATAACAAACCGGGGACATGCTCCTGCACCTGGAGATCCTAAGTTCAGATATACCTTATTAGCCATTATCGAAGAGTTTTTCACGCAAAACAATGAGGTGTTGCTTTATATAACGGAAACGGGAGACGGACGACAGAGATTCAGAAACCGCCTCTTCATAAGCTGGTTTAATACCTATAGCCAACGTGATCGGTTTATTGTTCGTGTTGCCGAAGGCAAAATGGAAGGGCAAGAAAACTTTATGGCCATCATAGCACGCCGTGATAACCAGCGATTGCAACAGGTTATCGATGGGTTTGATGAAATAACTGCCATGCTTTTTGACGATTCCTTCTGATTTTTTTAATAACATCTTTTTGCGGCACTCTGACTGGAAACAGTCAGGGTGTTTTTTTTTGTGCCGGCTTCTTTAATGAAGAATGGATAATGGATAATTGAACTTGTTAGTAATATATATGACTGAAAGAGAAGTGTTGGAAAAGCAGGAGGAAAACGGACAGCAGGGTTTCTGGCTGATACAGATAGGTTCGTTCATCCACGCCTACGGCAACGGGGCCTTCGCCCTGGCTCGTGCCACGGGCTACACCGTCAGGCGCAAGCACCGCAGGATGGGTGACATACTGACCTGCGGCTTTCCTGCCGAGCGGCTGGGCCAGGTGGTGCAGAAGATAGAGGAGGCGGGCGGAAGCGCAGAGCTGCAGTCCGACGGCTAGACGTGGTTCCTCAGCGGCATAGACGGAACGCCC
>JAFUVZ010000017.1 GCA_017471185.1 Bacteroidaceae bacterium | reverse complement strand
TCGCCCTTCATCGCCGAACGCAAAAGTGCAAAGAATGGTTGATTATTATATTCCCTGATTCGTGATGGTATCATGGCACAGCCTCGCCGCCGCCTCGTCGGGCAGGCAATCCAGATGCCACATCGGGATGGTGGAGGCAAGTGCGTTCTCCGTCTGATGCCAGCCCTCGTCTATCTCCTCGACGATACCCAAACCATTGCCTAAAACACTTGGATACAGATTCATGTATGCTTCGACACCGTTCAAGCGCTGTATCTTGTTATAGGGAGCCTGATTAAGGCAGACAATGCCGCCGATGGGGTAACAGACATTCCTGTAGCACGGTATTCCCCAGCCCCATGGCGAGCCATAGACCACCCCGTCTCTTACTACAGGGAAGTCGTCGTTGACCAACTCCGTCCCCTCAACATGCTCCAGCCACAATCGGGCGTGCGTACTTTTCCCTTCACCGCTGGGGCCGAGGAACAGGTAGCCCTTACGCTCCTGGCTCACCGCGACGGCATGGAGGAGCAGCGTATCTTTTCCTGCCGTCGCCAAGGCAAACAGCATCATCAGCGCATCATTAAAAACCGTTTTATAAATGCGTCTCTTCAAGATGAGCCGACCTTCGCGGTGGTCTTTTGAACAGATCAGACAACCTTCTGACTTCGTTCTTCTTCTTGCAAATTCAAACACGTCGTTTCCCGAAGCAGTATGGCCGTGGATGACAGTCGTCCTGTCGCCCTCTATCCGATACACTTCCATATATTCAGGCACTGCGCCGCTGTCTTCCGTCAACGTAAACAACGGCTCAATGCCTTCACATTCAAATGGCTCATAGTTTTCCATCTGCTCAAAGAGTTCATCGCTGCCGCTGATGGCAAACGTATGCCCCGCCACCTTGTAATGTTTCGTTATCATATTGTGGTCCTCCTGCATGATTATGTTTCACAGATAGTCTCGCGTGTCAGTTCGGTTGCCTCCTTGTTAGGCAGGTTCTTCAGATGGTAGAAGGGAATTTCGGTGGCGAGCTGGCCCATCAGGGGGGTGAGTAGTGCCATGGCAGCATCGTCCCACATAGGCATCATCACCTGGTTGAGCAGCACGTTCATCGCCTCCTGTTTCGTGAGGCGGCGGATGCTGTTCTCTGGGGCTTGTTCCAAGGAGATGAGCGCACGGATGGGCGCCTGCTTCTGCTGCATGATGCTGTCCTTGCCGTCCCAGGGCATGCCGTAGCCTATCCATTGACCGTCAATGCGGCGAAGGCCCGGGCGGTCGCCGATGATGAAGTCGGCTCCTTGATGCTCCACCCAGAGTTTTGCCTGCGTCGACTTGCCCATACCCGAAGGGCCGAGGAACACGACGCCGTAGCCGTCTTTCTCTACCAGCGCAGCGTGCAGGGGCACCCCGTCGCGCATCGTCATGCCTGCCTCGCAGGCTGTACGGATGGCAGAGGACATGTGGGGCACGGGCATCACCCATTCTTTTATCATTTCAGAATAGAAAGGTTGTCTGGAGATGTAAAATGTCATCTCGCTATAATCTCTGGCGCAGGTCAGCACATACTTGCCATGACGCTTTATCCTTTTCTCGTTCATCAGCGGGACGATGGTCCAGGAATCCTGCGTGTCGTGGATGTAGAACTGATCCGTTGTGCAGACGATGGGATGCAACATAGCCTCTGCGTACTTCTGGTCGAGCAGCGCCTCGTCGCCCAGACGAAGTGTAAAGGTATGAGTGGCGGGCATCGCCATGCTGAAGCCAGCCAGATATTTCATATGGTCGCTGTTGCTGATGTCGTCATCCACCAACAGGCGGTAGTTGGCAAAGTAGTATTCGTGCATAAGCTAAATATAAACAATATGGTGGGTTCGCCGATAAATGGCAAGCAGATAACGCCTCACGGGACGGACATGCCACCATACTCTCACCGCCCTTCTCCGCCACCTGTTGTATAAATCATGCGTCCTGCCCTTGACATCGACAACATGCGTGGCCAATGCCTTCACGTCGCTGAGCGTACACGTTTCCGTACCTCTTAGGTTGCCGTCGCCCATCAGCGTGACACGCTCACCGTCGATACGGATGATGCGGTGTAACACATAGCGCCGACCTTCTACCCAAGCCACTACGACGTCGCCGACTTTAGGATGAGCAGCTTTCTGCAAGATGACACAGTCGCGCCAACCCACAACGAAAGGGAGCATGCTGTGCCCATTCACGGGCAACGTCACCCTCTCACCGTTTTCAACTCGCCGTATGGCTTCCGCTACGATTTCGTTGTAGTTGCTCAGCATCGTCAGTCCACCACGCCGGTCTCCCGTAGCGAGTCGATGGTCTTCTGTACGTCGGCAAGGGCCTTTTCGGGCGTCACGTCATACGCTGCCACCAGGGCGGCAGCCGTTTCCTCGACGGTCTTGCCAGCCTGCAGCTGCTCGAAAATGAGCGCAGCAGTATCGTTAAGATTCAGTGCCCCGCCAAAGTCCTTGACTTGGAGCCCCGTAGGCAATACGACGTTAATACCGCACACCTTGCGGAGCACAAAGTCTTTGTTCAATTGTGGTTCGCTCATTTGCATAACAATCGTTATTAATTAAAATTCACAGAAACCTTCGCTATCACAAAGGGACACATCCATCGCCACCACCTGGGATTGTGTCCCAGCCTGAGTGTGCCATTCTGGTCTTGAAGTCGAACTCTACCTTCTGAACGGTAGGCTCCTCGTAAGTCTTTTTTTCTGTTTTCATCTTTTAAAAGTTTTTATTTGTTGAACAATATGACCTTTCGGTCGTTAATTATGTTTTTCTGTCTTTTCTGATGCTCTGAATTTTGCCTTCAGATAGTTGCAATAATCGGGATCGCATTGATGCTTGGCTGCCACTTTCGGATGAACTTTCGGGCAGTAATGGCACTTGTCGTTCACCTCGCAACTGTGGCATGCCTGGGGCACCTCGTAGTTCTTTACCCCCTCGTTCACCTCGCTCCAGACCTGACGGAATCCGTCGCGCAGCGGATATCCGCACACCACATCTCTTGGGAAATTTAAGCAAGGCTTCATGGCACCATCCCAGTTGACGGCAAAGCCCGAACGGCCGGCATTGCAATACAATCCCTTGTCCGACACATGTGGACGGTTACATCGCTTCATAAAGAACTCATGATCGCCAGTTGAATACCCTGAAGAAAACATTTCCCTTCTCTTTTCCAAGATTCTCAGGTCTTCTTCAAGTGGAATGTCAAAGTCCGCTTTCTTCCTGCCCGTATCTTCACGAGCCTCAATGAGGCTATAATTCACTATCACGCTCACACCAAACGACTTGGCCAGCGCCATTACCCGCTCCGTCCAGGGCGACATAAACTTGCTGGGGGTTATATTGATTCGGATATGCAACCCAGCATCGATGGCCAGCCGGATATTCCTCACCACCTGCTCGTAGACATCCACGCCCGTCACCGCCACATACGACTCGCTGTCGCAGCCATAAAGGGAGATAGCAATTTGAAAGGGCCTGTACGCCTGGAACCGTTTGACGGCCTCCTCGTTCAGTAGGAGACCGTTGGTATTAACAAAGGTAGTAATGCCATGGTTGAGCAGATACATATAGATGTCCCAGAAGGCAGGGTGTGTCATGGCCTCGCCGCCTGTGAGACCCGCAATCATCATGCCCTCGTCGATGGCCTGCTGGATAAGCGATATCCATTGCTCGCCCGAGAGCATCCGCTGCCTGACCGACGGGTCCTGCAGATGCACATAGCACATCTTGCAGTCGAGGTTGCACAGCGGTGTCAACTCGAAACTGCCACTGTACGGGATGTCCGCCTCGCGGGTCCGCTCCTGCATCATCGCCAGGAATTCTCTATAGGGTAATTTGTCCATAAATCTGCCTAATTCGGCTGCTAAGATACAAAATATTTGTGTACCTTTATTACCCCCCCCATTTTTAACATAGTTTAACGCTGTTGTACGACGCTGAAATAATAATTTTCTTTGCTGAGTTCATCGTAATAACGGTTTTTAGCAGAATCTTTGCCATCGCTTTTCGCCGATTACATAGACCTGCTCCTCCTGTCAAAATCGCTCTGTGCCTGCTGGAACTTCTTCAGGGCCTCAATAGCGGGCTGTGACTCCTGATGGTTGATATTCAGGCGTAGTCCGCAGTGAGGGCAGAAGATGGAAGACTCAGTTATAATCTGCTGCATACTGACGGGAATGAAACCTTTGCACTGAGGGCAAGGCATACCGCTGGGACGCTGTGCCTGCTGGGTGACTCCTACGTGTGGGGTACCTGGATTACTGTTGATGGGTTGTTGGTTATACATGTTCTCCTCGCTGCATATTTGAAGGATTTCATTCTTCATTTTTCATTCTTCATTAATATAAATCCAGCCTTTTGCAAATCGTCCCAATAGCGGGGATATGACTTGCTTACCACTTCGGGATGTTCAATCATGATTGAGCCTAAACGCAAGGAAGCAGGAGCGAAAGCCATAGCCATACGGTGATCATTATAAGTGGCAATAACAGGCGTTTCATCAGCTTGAGATTTTTCTCCGTCCCAACGCAACGCTTCGTTTCCTTCAGCGTGAAGCACGTATCCCAATTTGTGAAGTTCGTTGATGAGTGCGTCAATTCGGTCTGTCTCCTTAATACGGAGGGTATGAAGTCCTGAGAATCTGAAAGGGATTCCCATGAGGCAGCAGGTAACGGCGAATGTCTGTGCCAAATCAGGAATCTTTGTGAAGTCGTGTTCCAGTTTTTCTGTAGGTTTGCCTTCTTTATAGATTCGTATGCCCTCTGGCTTGAATTCCGTCTGTACTCCCAGTTTTGAAAAGATAAGAGAACCTTTCCAGTCGCCTTGTGTGCTATCTGCATACAAATGAGGCAATATGACATAAGCATTCGGGTTCTCACAAATAGCTACCATCTCATACCAATAAGATGCTGCGCTCCAGTCGTTTTCTATGGTATATGGGATGTCTTGATAATTACCTGCCTGTACTGAAATCTGCATGGAATTCATGCTGCCATTTCTGGATGCTGCCGCTCCGAAATCATGTAGCATCTGTAAGGTCATGTCTATATATGGCAGCGAGGTCACTTGTCCTGTTAACGAGAGTTGCAGACCTGTTGGTAAGGTGGGGGCAATCATCAGCAGAGCTGATATGTATTGCGAACTCACATCTCCTGGTAAGGTCAGTTCTTTGCTTTGTAATTGCCGTCCTGTAATACGAAGCGGGGGATAGCCCTCTCTTTCCATATACTCAATGTCTGCTCCCAACTGACGTAGGGCATTTACCAGAATACCTATGGGCCTTTGCTTCATGCGTTCTGTACCAGTAATGATTCTGGTGGCAGGCTGGGTGCTATAGTATGCCGTTAGGAATCTCATGGCAGTACCTGCCGCTTTGATATCAACCACCTCTTCGCTCCTGTCAAAAGCGTTGATAATAACCATCGTGTCATCACAGTCAGCCAGATTTTCAATGGCATGAGTACCATGTGCCAAAGCTTTCAAAACCAACGCTCGGTTGCTGATGCTTTTCGATGCGGGGAGACTGATGCTACCACTAATACTTTTTGGGGGTGTTACTTTGTAAGTCATTTGCTGATGTGGTTAATTAACTTCCTCCATCTCTTCGTCCAATCTACCGTTCCACAGATATTTACGTGTCTCCTGTACGATGACGTTGCTCAAGAACAACAGAGAGATGAGGTTCGGAATTGCCATGAGGGCATTCATACAGTCGGCCAAGTTCCAAACGATGGCCAGGTTGGCGACACTGCCTAAAAAAACGGCTATAATGAAGAAAACACGATAGACGGTTACCCATTGCTTACCCTTGAGATACTCAACTGCCCGTTCTCCATAATAGCACCATCCGAGGATAGTGGAGAATGCGAAAGTCATCAAGCCGAAAGTCAGAAGAGGAGTGCCGAGATAAGGAATCTTGGCAAAAGCCATCTTGGTGAGTGTAGCGCCATTGTCAAAAGTGATGTCGGGGTAAGCGAGTACACTGCTAACGATAACCAGACCTGTTAAAGCGCAGATGACAACAGTGTCCCAGAAAGTACCAGAAGAAGACACCAACGCCTGTCTTACAGGGTTGCGCGTCTGAGCTGCAGCTGCCACGATAGGAGCTGAGCCCATACCAGATTCATTGGAGAACAAACCCCTTGCGATACCAAAACGGGCTGCAGTCATAACCGTAGCGCCTATAAATCCTCCTCCGGCTGCAGTGGGAGTAAAGGCTGAAACGCAGATAAGCTTCAGCGCAGGCCAGAGGAAAGATGAATTAATCATGAGGATGATGATACATCCGATGACATAGAAGAAAGCCATGAAAGGCACGAGCATACCGCAGACCTTAGCGATGCTCTTCACGCCTCCGATAACCACTAAGGCAACCAATATGCTGATAATGGCTCCTGTGAGGTAGGGAGAAACCTGATATGATTCTTGGGTAACGGTTGAGATGGCGTTAGCCTGTACCATGTTGCCAATGCCAAATGAAGCGATGGCGGTAAAAAGTGCGAAAAGCACAGCTAACCATTTCCAGCCTAAGCCTCTCTCTAACGCATACATCGGTCCTCCTTGCATTTTTCCATCAGCACTTTTCACTCGATATTTGATGGCAAGCAGTCCTTCAGCGTATTTGGTTGAGATTCCAAAAACTCCTGTAAGCCAACACCATAATACGGCTCCAGGACCTCCTAAGGCGATGGCAGTGGCCATACCTACAATGTTACCTGTGCCGATGGTGGCAGCAAGAGCGGTAGCTAAGGAATGAAACTGCGATACGTCGCCTGCAGCGCCAGAATCTTTCTGTACAGACAAACGGATGGCAGTGAAAATCATGCGCTGAGGGAAGCGCAACCTGAACGTAAGGTACAGGTGCGTTCCCAGCAACATGATAATCATGGGCCAGCCCCAAAGCCAGCCACTTACTTCAGCGAGTATGTCGTTGAACACGTTCATTTACTTGACAGCAATCTCTTTGATTTCCTTCTCAGGTTTCAGGATATCCAGTGCTTTCCAAGTCTGCTCCTTAGACAGTTTGAAAGGTGCGGTGCAACGGATGTCTTCCACACTGGCACCGAATTTCACGGTATAGTTGCCTGCTGCGGTTTCCCACTGGTCAGCGGTGTCGTTGAACGAAGCCAAGGTGTAGAGGTCAACGTCAATTGTCAATGTCTGGCTCTCACCAGGCTGCAGTTCCTTAGTCTTAGCGAAGCCCTT
Organism: Bacteroidaceae bacterium; assembly: GCA_017471185.1. Lineage (GTDB taxonomy): Bacteria > Bacteroidota > Bacteroidia > Bacteroidales > Bacteroidaceae > Bacteroides. Next base: position 45,936 of record JAFUVZ010000017.1, on the reverse strand, counting down.
CAGTTCCTGCTCAGGTTTCACAAGGTTGCCTGCTGGAGCGGATACGTATAGCTCAACCACTTCTTTACCAGCCACCTTGCCCGTATTCTTCACGGTTACGGTAGCACGGAAACCGTCTTTTGTAGGAGTTACCTTTGGTGCGCTATATGCAAAGGTAGTGTAGCTCAAACCAAAGCCGAACGGATAAGAGACTTCTTTACCTACGGTATTGTAGTAGCGATAACCTACCCAAATGCCTTCCTCGAAGTTAGAGTATGTCACGTTCTTCTGCTCACGCTGCATACCGCCCAAAGCTGCACCCATGCCCATCATGCCGTCATTCTTCTGGTCGTATGGGAAGTTCCTTGAAGACAGGTCATCCATATAATTGTTAATCCAAGTCATGGTGAGCTTGCCAGAAGGAGTAACCTTGCCACTCAGGATATCGGCTACAGAATAGCCACCTTCCTGACCGGGCTGCCAAGCCAGCAGGATAGCGTCTGGCAGGTTTTTCCAAGATGCAGACTCAATCTCACCGCCGATATTCAGGACGACAACCACTTTCTTACCTGCCAGGTGGAAGGCTTCGGTAACATCATTGAGCAACTGGCGCTCTACTTCTGAAAGGTTAAAGTCGTTTGGAACATTACGGTCGCCACCTTCACCTGCATTACGGCCAATGGTAACGATAGCGATATCATTAGCAGCTACCTGCTTGTCGATGATGGCACGCTCTACAGGAATTTCTGTTAAAGCAGCATCGCCTAAACTCAGCATACCCATCATGCCTCCGCGAACAGGGCGGGCAGCTGTCTGGCGTGCCTTTTCATAAGCGGTGTATGTCTCATAAAAGTTTTTCAGCTCATCATTTACTTCGTAGCCAGCAGCCTTCAGACCAGTCAGCATATCGATGGTATAGGCCTTGTTCACATTACCGGAACCAGTGCCACCTGCAATAAAGTTATAAGAGGTGATACCAAACAGAGCCACCTTCTTGGCATCCTTGATAGGCAGGGTGTTGCCTTCGTTCTTCAGCAATATCATGCCTTCTGCAGCGGAATTACGGGTAACCTGTGCATGAGCCTTGAGGTCGGGTGCGTCGCTATATTTGTAGCCTTTGAAACGAGGAGTACGTACGATGAACTCTAAGATTCTCTTTACGCAAACATCTACATCTTCCATGCTTAACTTACCCTCGTTGACAGCCTTGATGAGGTCAGTCTTCTGCTGAGGCATACCCGGCTCCATCAAGTCATTACCCGCATGAACCTGAGCAGCGATGTTGCGAACCATTGTCCAGTCGGTCATCACGATTCCCTTGAAGCCCCACTCGGTTCTGATCAGGTCAGTCAGCAATTCGCGGTTCTCCTGAGTGAAAGGACCGTTCAGACGGTTGTAAGAAGACATGATTGTCCATGGGTCAGCATCCTTTACCACCATCTCGAATGCCTTAAGATAGATCTCACGCAGAGCACGTTGGTTTACGCGTGAATCAACGCCCATACGGTTAGTCTCCTGTGAGTTAGCGGCAAAGTGCTTGATGCTCACACCTACACCGTTACTTTGGATACCTTTGGTATAAGCTGTAGCAATCTTACCTGTCAGGAATGGATCCTCTGAATAGTACTCGAAGTTACGTCCGTTCAGCGGATTACGGTGAATGTTCATACCTGGAGCAAGCAATACGTCGATACCATATTCCAATACCTCGTTACCCATAGCCTTACCAACCTGTTCTACCAGTTCGGTGTTCCAAGTGCTGGCCAAAGAAGTCCCTACAGGGAAACCTGTAGCGTAGAATGTCTTGTCTGTTCCCCTACGGGTAGGGCTGATACGCACACCTGCAGGACCATCGGAGAGGACGGTAGCAGGGATACCCAGACGAGCGACAGGGTTGGTTGTGCCGGCTGCTCCAGGCACCAATACTTCAGATGAAGCTGTCATAGCTCCCGCAGTCATGCTTCCCCAGCCAGCACCTACAATCAAGTCGGCTTTCTCTTCCAGAGTCAAAGCCTTCAGCACTTCGTCCACATTGTTGGCATTCAGCTTCGGCGTCTGTGCCTGAGCTGTGCCGATAGCCAATGCGGCTGCTGCTAAAACAATCAGTTTCTTGTTCATGATAATTATTATTAAGTTAGATTATGCTCAATTCATGCTCCATTAGAATAGTTCTTTTGCAATTCGTCTTGCCTCTGCATCAGTCTCCATATAATCATCCAAAGTAGGCTTTGCAATAAAAGTGGCACGCTGCATGGTTTGTTCTATCACATCACTCATGCCTAAGAACGAAATCTGATCACGGAGGAATCCGGCGTTCACAATCTCATTAGCTGCATTCACGATGCAAGGCATGTTGCCACCTCGCCGAATCGCCTCATATGCCAGAGCTAAATTGCGGAACTTGTCAGTATCAGGCTTCTCAAACGTGAGCTGACTGCACATGTTGAAATCAATTCGAGGAAATGAAGAGTGGAGCCGCAAGGGGTATGAGAATGCGTATTGGATAGGAACACGCATGTCAGGCATACCCATTTGTGCGATAATGGCACCATCTTCATATTGAACAGCAGAGTGAATGATACTCTGCGGATGGACCAGTACCTCAATTTGCGCTGGGTTCACACGGAAAAGCCAGCGCGCCTCCATCACCTCAAACCCTTTGTTCATCATTGACGCAGAGTCGATAGTAATCTTGGCTCCCATGCTCCAGTTAGGATGTTTCAACGCCTGTTCTTTCGTGACCGTCTTCAGCATTTCATGGCTGAATGTGCGGAATGGGCCACCTGAAGCAGTGAGCAATATCTTCTCAATGCGGTTATATTCATTGCCTTGCAAACTTTGAAAAATAGCGGAATGCTCTGAATCCACTGGTAATAAAGGTACACGGTATTCATCGCAAAGCTGGTTTATAAGTTCGCCAGCCACCACCATCGTTTCCTTATTTGCCAGTGCGATAGGCTTTTTAGCACGGATGGCACTGATAGTAGGACGTAAGCCTGAGAAACCCACCAGTGCAGTAAGCACAATATCAACTTGTGAATCTTGTACTATTTCCTCCAGGGCTTTAGCTCCGGCATATATTTTGATAGGCAGGTCTGACAAGGCATTTTTCAGCTTATCATAATGGGTCTCATTGGCAATAACCACAGCCTCAGGCTGGAATTTCCTTGCCTGTTCTATCAGCTTGTCAACTTGGTTGTTGGCTGTAAGGATGTATGCTTCATAGAGGTCGCTATGCTCCTCTATAACTTCAAGGGCCTGGGTACCGATAGATCCCGTTGATCCTAATATGGCGATTCTCTTCTTTTGCATAATCTTCAATCTTCTATAAGGCCTGATGGTAAATCCATTGTAATGATTCGGGCTTCCCTGTCCAGATTCACGATGAAATCCTCTTGGGCAGGTATCAGCAATTCTTTTCCGTCTCGATCTACCACAAACAACGTGTTGATTGTCGAATCATCTACATCAGTTACCTTGCCGATCTTACCTTCTTTTACATCTTTTATGATAAAACCAGTGAAGTAGGCCCATGTCAAATCTTCATCTTCCGTTCCCTCTGCGTGTTTCTTGGGAAAAAAGACCTCTGTATTGGTAAATCTCCTGGCCTGTTGCTCGTTATCCACTCCTTCCAACTTGATGAGTGCGGAAGAATCACTGCGGAAACGATAGCTCTCAATGAAGAATGGTACCAGGATGCCATCCATCAGACATACAATGTAATCAGCGTCCACGCGGTCGAATATGTCGTCATCAAAAGTAAATGACAACTCTCCATGAATACCGTGTGGCTTATTGATGATACCGATTTTATATACTTCTTCTTCCTTAATCATATTCTCGTGATTCTCGCTCCTAACGCATTCAAGCGGCCTTCAATGTCCTGATAACCACGGTCAATCTGTTCGATATTATGTATGCGGCTGATGCCGTCCGCACTCATCGCAGCTATCAGCAAGGCGATGCCAGCGCGGATATCAGGTGAAGTCATATTGCCACCTCTCAGATGCATCTGTCGATTATGCCCTATGACGACAGCCCTATGTGGGTCACACAAGATAATCTGGGCACCCATGTCGATCAACTTATCTACGAAGAACAGTCGGCTCTCAAACATCTTCTGGTGTATCAGCACACTGCCTTTAGCTTGAGTGGCTACCACTAACATCACGCTTAGTAAGTCGGGTGTAAGTCCTGGCCAAGGAGCGTCAGCGATGGTCATAATTGAGCCATCCATGAAAGATTCAATCTGATAGCTCTCCTGTGCAGGCACGAATATGTCATCACCTCGTTGCTCAAGATGGATACCTAAACGGCTGAAACTATTTGGAATGATACCCAAGTTCTCGTATGACACATTTTTTATGGTAAGGTTACTTTGTGTCATAGCAGCCATGCCGATGAAACTACCAACCTCTATCATGTCTGGCAGAACAGTATGTTCTGTTCCGTGAAGCTCTTTAACGCCCTGAATGGTCAGTAAGTTTGAGGCAATGCCGCTAATATGCGCTCCCATACTGTTCAGCATGTGACATAGCTGCTGGATATATGGCTCGCACGCTGCATTATAAATAGTGGTGGTGCCTTCAGCCAAAACTGCAGCCATTACGATGTTGGCTGTACCTGTTACCGATGCCTCATCCAGCAGCATATAAGTACCTCTCAGTTTGTTGGCGGTAATCTCATAAGTCCGTTGGTTGCCATTATATGAGAACTCTGCTCCAAGATTCTGGATTCCAATAAAGTGGGTGTCCAGTCTGCGTCTGCCAATCTTGTCTCCACCAGGTTTAGGCGTGAATGCCTTGCCAAATCGTGCCACCATCGGTCCCACCAGCATGATGCTTCCGCGGAGGGATGCGCTTCGTTTTACGAATTCATCGCTTTGCAGATAGTTCAGGTCAATATTAGCGGCTTGAAAGCTATAAGAATCGATTCCTACTTTCTTGACGATAGACCCCATGTCACGCATCAGCTGAATCAAGTTGTTTACATCCAGAATATCAGGGACACGATGAACTGTCACTTCTTCTGCAGTCAATAATGTGGCGCAGATGATTTGTAGCACCTCGTTCTTAGCTCCTTGAGGATAAATATCTCCTTCAAGTCTATGCCCGCCTTCTATTACAAATGAAGCCATACTTATCTTTTCTTATTATTCTTCATGTTTTGCTTTTGGCTGGTGTTGTTGCGTTGAACTGGCAGCTTACTGCGATAGTTCTTCTCTATGCGTTCTGCCATAAGATCCAGTATTTCATCTGTCAGGTGTAACTTGCCTTCAGACAGTTCGTAAAGGTCATCAGCTATTTTATTTTCATCAATAGAATCTTTATTCCAAGTGATGTAGTCCTTACGCATGTGATTGCAAATCAAAGCCACCAGATTGTCCTTCTCCATTCCGTCTTCAAACTCACAAGCCTTGGCAATCAGATTCTCTAATAGGCGCCCGTAATGACGGTATTTCATCCGCTTAGTGTTCTCTGGTATTGGATCTGGCTTCAATTCCAGACTCTCTGGCTTCACAACTTCAAATGGATAGTCAATGTCCAGTTTGAAGTCAGACATGATTGCCAGATGATCCCACAGCTTGTGTTCGAAATCAGGAATGTTCTTCAAATTTGGAAACATTCCTTCCATAATGTGCACTATTGTCTCAGCGCACCATTGCCTTTCCGCACGGTCTTCGATAGTAACTGCATAGTCCACCATATTTTGGACACTTCGGCCATACTCAGGCAGGGCCATTTTCTTTTGTTGTGTATTATACTGCATATAAATTATTTATTTCATTATTCATTATTCATTCTCCATTATCCATTATCCATTATCTTAAAGGGTTTTTCGCTACAGTAGCAACAAACTCTTTCAAATAGAAAGGCTCGAAATAAGCCACATCTTTAAAATCTTCTTCTGCGATGGCTTTCTCTGATAATGGAAACATCCATTTTGCTACAGGATGAATGTTGTCAATAAAATGAGCGTTCGGATGGGCCTGTAGAAAATCCTTACATTTGTCAGCTCCATTGCCAAAGAAATAGACGGGGTGAGCGTCTAAGAATTCTTTGTAGGTGTTGGTGTCAACAATGTCTGCCTGTGTGTCACGGACAGGTCTAAGCGCACGATCATAGACGGCTGCATATACCTCCATTCTTCTTGCGTCAATCATGGGACAGAGCAATGCGTCTTCTTCTAACTCCTGTCTAAGCAGAACCGGAACGCACATTACCTTCAGTGTAGGGATAGCTATTAGCTTTACACCTCTGCCGTAACATACGCCTTTGGCCATTGACACCCCGATGCGCAAGCCTGTGTAAGAGCCAGGGCCACAACTGACAGCCACTGCATCAAGTGGGATGGCGTGGCTTTCAATAAACGACAGGGCTTCGTTTACATAGATCCCCAATTGGGTATTATGGTTAGGACCACTGTAGTTCTCCTCGTGCCAGATGTTACGACCATCGTCACTCACTGCAACGGAACACACTTCAGTGGATGTCTCAATATGTAAGATACATGACATGTTTTCAGAATACTTTTCTATTTCAGCCAACAAATTTAGTCTTTTATTTCCACATCTTAAAATATTCTTCTAATTTTGCATCTGATTAGGTTAAAAAAAGTGTGATTTAGATTATGATTCTATCTATGACGGGTTATGGCAAGGTGATTGTCGAATTGCCCGATAAGAAAGTGCATGTTGAGGTAAAGTCTCTCAATAGTAAGGCGATGGACCTTTCTTCGCGTATAGCTTCTGTCTATCGTGAGAAGGAAATGCAGGTCCGTACCTACATAGCCCAACGTTTGGAACGTGGCAAAGTGGATTTCTCTCTCTGGATTGAGAAAAAAGATTCTATAGAAGTGGCAGTCCCAGTTAATCAGGCGGTGATGGCCGCATACTACCAGCGTCTGAGCGAAGTAGTACAGGCGACAGGTATTCCAGCTCCTCAGGATTGGTTCACTACCTTGTTGCGTATGCCAGAAGTGATGGCATCAAAAGATGATGCTGCAGAGTTAAGTGACGAGGAGTGGAACGCGGTTTTTACAGGAATCCAGCAAGCTGTAGAGCACTTAATGGATTTCCGTAAGCAGGAAGGAGAAGCGTTGGATAAGAAGTTCCGTCAGAATATAAGCCGTATAGGAGATCTGTTGGCTTCGGTAGAACAATTTGAAAAAGAGCGTGTGCCTAAAATTAAGGAGCGCATTCTTGATGCGTTGGAAAAATTGCCGGTTGATTATGATAAGAACCGCTTGGAACAGGAACTCATTTATTATATTGAGAAACTTGATATCAATGAGGAAAAGCAGCGCCTTTCTAACCACCTGGCCTATTTTATTTCTACTATGGAGGGAAATCCTGGGCAAGGAAAGAAACTTGGATTCATCGCTCAGGAAATGGGACGTGAGATCAATACGCTGGGTAGTAAGTCGAACCAGGCTGAGATGCAGAAGATTGTCGTGCAGATGAAAGATGAACTGGAACAGATCAAGGAACAGGTATTAAACGTGATGTGATGGGAAAACTGATTATCTTTAGCGCTCCAAGTGGCAGTGGTAAATCCACTATTATCAATTATCTGCTGGAAGAACATCCGGAACTGAAGCTGTCGTTCTCCATCAGTGCCACCAGCCGTGCTCCTCGTGGCACAGAGCAAAATGGCGTGGAGTATTTCTTCCTGACTCCCGAGGAATTCAGGCTTCGTATAGACAATGATGAGTTTCTTGAATATGAGGAAGTGTATCCTGACCGCTTTTACGGAACACTCAAAGCACAAGTGGAAAAACAGTCTGAGGCTGGACAGAATGTCGTTTTTGATGTAGATGTAAAAGGTGGAGTCAATATCAAGAACTATTATGGTGACAGAGCTTTGAGTGTTTTTATCCAGCCTCCCTCGATTGAAGAGCTGCGGCGCCGTCTGGAGAAGCGTGGCACAGATGCGCCTGAGGTAATTGACGATCGCATTGCTCGTGCCGAATTTGAACTGGGTTTCGCTGGTCATTTTGATAAAGTGGTGGTTAATGATGATTTAGAGACAGCTAAGGCTGAGGCTTTGAAAGTCATTACTGATTTCTTGAGTGATTAGTCCCTTATTTATATGCTTCTTGTTAATATTCAATCTTCAATGTTAATTAACGATGGATTTCAGCGGTAAAAATTTGTCAACGAAGGTGGTGAAGATACTGTTTGCCATCAATGTATTTGCTATGGTGTGCTTTGCTGTAATGGCAGTGTTCTTCTTTTACTATGGAGTAAATGATCTTGGAGTCATGCTCGTGGTAGTGGCTTGTCTCAGTGCCCTCAACAATTGGAAACTCTGGGGGCGCATCAAGCAAGAATTAGAATAATAAAAGTTTTTCAACTTTCTATGGTCAATGGTCAACGGTCAACGGTCAACGTTAAGAAGGTCGCTTTGTATTTCGGTTCCTTCAACCCCATTCATATAGGTCATCTTGCACTTGCCAATTACCTGTGCGAATTTGGTGGAGTTGATGAACTGTGGTTTGTGGTCAGTCCTCGCAATCCATTCAAACAGCAGGTGGACCTTATGGATGATGACCTACGCTTGCGTTTGGTAAGTCTTGCCATAGAAGGTTATCCGCATTTTCAGGCCTGCGATGTGGAATTCTCGATGCCCAAGCCAAGCTATACTTATCATACTTTACTACGCTTGCATGAGTTCTATCCTCAACATGAGTTTTATTTGGTTATGGGGGCAGATAACTATCCTAATTTTAAGGATTGGTATGAGGGTGAGCGTATGCTTAGGGAGTACCAGATTATCGTGTATCCTCGACCAGGATATCCATTAGACGAATGTTCTCTGCCTGTCAACGTACATCTGGTAAATGCTCCGCAGTTTGAAATATCCTCAACTTTTATACGTAAGTCACTGAAAGAGAATAAGGATGTCCGTTTCTTTTTGCATCCGGCAGTGTGGGCTGCATTAAGTAAAGACTGAGCTTCTCAGATATTAAGAAGAAAGGCAGAGTATCTATCGGATACCCTGCCTTTTCTTATGTAGCAGATTATTAATCTATCTAAATTAAACGATGCCTTGTGCCATCATCGCTTTGGCAACCTTCATGAAGCCTGCTATGTTAGCTCCCTTCACATAGTTGATATAGCCGTCTGGCTCAGTGCCATACTTAACACAAGCAGCATGGATAGACTCCATAATCCAGTGAAGTTTAGCGTCAACCTCTTCTGCGCTCCAAGCCAGATGCTGGGCATTCTGTGTCATCTCAAGACCTGATACTGATACACCACCAGCGTTAGATGCCTTGCCTGGAGTGTAGAGTATCTTTGCGTCCTGGAATACCTTAACTGCCTCTGGAGTTGATGGCATGTTAGCTCCTTCTGAAACGGCGATTACGCCATTAGCAATAAGTTTGCGAGCATCATCACCATTGATCTCGTTCTGCGTAGCGCAAGGGGTAGCAATGTCGGCTTTCTCACCCCAAGGACGTGCACCTGCCACATATTTAACGCCTGGATATTGCTCTGCATATTCGCGAATACGGCCACGGTAAAGATTCTTCAGCTCCATGATGTAATCCAGTTTCTCACGGTCAATGCCGTCTGGATCATATACATAACCGTCTGAGTCGCTCATGGTCATAACCTTGCCACCGAGCTGCAGTACTTTCTCAGCTGTATATTGTGCTACATTACCCGAACCTGAAATCAGTACCTTCTTACCTTCCAGAGTCTCGCCACGGGTCTTCAGCATTTCAACCAGGAAATAGATATTACCATAACCAGTAGCTTCTGGGCGGACCAGTGAACCTCCGAATTCCAGACCTTTGCCTGTGAATGTACCGCTGAAGTCACGAGTCAGCTTCTTATACATACCGAACATATAGCCAACCTCACGACCGCCAACACCTATGTCACCTGCTGGAACATCCAATTCAGGACCAATATGGCGATGCAGCTCCAACATGAAAGCCTGGCAGAAACGCATTACCTCCGCAGCGCTCTTGCCACGAGGAGAGAAATCGGAACCACCCTTTGCACCACCCATAGGTAAGGTAGTCAGTGAATTCTTGAAAGTCTGCTCGAATGCCAGGAACTTGAGGATAGACTGGTTTACACTGGCGTGGAAGCGGATACCGCCTTTGTACGGGCCAATGGCATTATTATGCTGGATACGGTAACCCATGTTGGTTTGAACCTTACCCTGGTCATCCACCCATGTGACACGAAAAGAATTAATACGGTCTGGAATACACAGACGCTCGATGAGATTAGCTGCCTCAAACTCTGGATGTTTGTTGTACTCTTCCTCAATACTGTTTAATACCTCAGAAACTGCCTGAATGTACTCTGGCTCGTTTGGAAAACGGCGATTCAGATCCTCTAATACCTTAGCTACTTTCATATTCAATTATATTTAAATTAGTTTGTTTTCTTGATAGTTTGTTTCGTTGTATTCTTAATACGGGTGCAAATGTAAAGATAATAAAGGAAACTGCAAACAATTTTTCAATATTTTTATGTTTATAAATGAAAAAATGTTTGTTTTTGGGTAAAAAATGAATAAAAATGATATTTATTGGCGGCTCTTTAAGCTCTTAATGACAGGAATGAATACTAAAGCGGTTCCTATGAATAACGAAGTGAGGGTCATCCCGTCAATACGTTCAGCTTGGGTGAAGATAACAAAACAAATGAGTGCCCACAAGAGCACAATGCTTGTCATTTGAAACTTAGATAACGGTTTTTTCATACTTATATATATAAAACGGTGTGTAAAGGTACAAAAAAATGCTAATTAAAAGCGGTTATTAAACGATAAATGTATAATTTTGCCGTGAAATGAGTGCGTTTCGTGTAAGAAACATACCGATGAGGCTCCTCGTAGCCCTTTTGTTCTGCTTGCTTTGTTTGGCCGTGGGAGCACAGACCCAGTATGCCAAGCCAAGGAAGGGAGAGGGTATTACCACTTTTTTGCAACGTCACGGAAGGAGTGGACAAGAGTACTATCGGGAGTTTTTGGAATTGAATAAGCAGAAGCTGAAAGGAAAAACTACCCTTTTGCTGGATGTGAGTTATGCCTTGCCACCTATCAAACCTACATCGCACCGACGTTCCAGAGCTCAAAACACTCCCTCAGATGTTAGTAAAGAGGCTAAACGGTCTGAAGCTGCCAAATCTTCACAACAGCCTAAAGACAATAAAAGTCAGGATAAGAGACATGAGATTGGTACTGAGTTTAACGAACCTCTATTCGGAAAGACGCTCGCTAAAGGCAAGGTGGAGAGTGGCAAATTGAAAGGCGCTTGTATTTATGTGGTAAGCGGTCATGGCGGGCCTGATCCTGGAGCCATAGGTAAGGTGGGAAAGAATGAGCTTCATGAAGATGAGTATGCCTATGATGTAGCATTGCGATTAGCTCGGGATTTGATGCAGGAAGGAGCAGAGGTACACATTATCATTCAAGATGCCAAGGACGGTATCCGCGATGACCAGTACCTGAACAATAGTAAAAGGGAAACTTGTATGGGTAAAACCATTCCGTTGAATCAGGCGGCGAGATTGCAGCAACGGTGTGATGCTATCAATAACCTATATAAGAAGGAGAAGGACGAGTATAAGTATTGCCGTGCCATTTTCCTACATGTGGATAGCCGCAGCGTGAGACAACAGACAGATGTGTTTTTCTATCATAGGGAAGGGTGGTCCAAAGGACAACAACTGGCGTCATGTTTACGTAGGACTTTCCAGACGAAATATGATAAGCACCAGCCGAACCGTGGCTTTGAAGGGACTGTATCAACCAGGGGGCTATATGTGTTGACGCATACTCAGCCCGTTTCTGTGTTTGTGGAATTAGGTAATATTCAGAATAGCCATGACCAGAAGCGATTTGTGTTAAGTTCTAACCGCCAGGCGTTGGCAAATTGGCTGACGGAAGGATTTATTAAAGACTTTGAGGCGAATAAGTAGCTCATGAGCTACGAGTAGCCCGATAATAGTTGAGTTATGAAAAGACTGATATATTTGATTGGATTTCTACTGTTACTGTCTTGTAGTGGCAGACAGGTGAGTGAGGAAGAACTTCTTCACTCTATCAACACGACCCCTATGCTCTATACTGTACAGTGTGTGGCGCAAACTACCGTAATAGAGCGATCAGCACCTATAAAGGGCTTGTTCGGGCAGCGTACCGCTATTATCCCTGTTGAGGCGAATATCAAAGCCGGTATAGACTTATCCAAACTCAGTAAGATACGTATCAGTGGCAAAAAGGTCTATATTACGTTGCCTGATCCTGTAATAGAGATAGAAAGCACACGCATTCTTAATGATGAGATTGTAACTTCTGTGGCTCCGTTGCGCTTTAATTTTACGCATGATGAACTTGCTCAGATTGCCCGAAAGGGAACAGATGCCATACGTAGTGACCTGGAAAAGTACAACCTGGTGGTCCCTGCTCAGGAACAGGCGGAGATGGTGATTGCCAGCATAGTGAGTCGTATGGGTATGGAGGCTGTTTTTGAAAACCGTCCTCAATATGAGAATCAGGAACTGTTTAACCTCTCATCACGTTATGACTAAGAAAAAGAAAAGAAATATAATAATCACGGCTGTAGTGCTGTTGATTTGTCTGCTGCTTTACTTGGCAAAGGAAACTGTTCAGCAGGTTTATAATCATGTGTTTGATGACCGTACCGAAATTGGCCATGTGATGCTCTCAGAACTTGCCAAGACTGAGAAAATGACGGTACTTTCTTTATATAAAGAGGTAATAGCTAGTCAATATAGAGAAGAACAGGGATTACTGTATGGCACCAATCTTTATCATATCCACAGCGTTTTCCCAGGTCGTATAGATGTTGGATTTGACCTGACAAAATGTTCAGAAGACTGGATGCTGATGCGTGAAGATACAGCTTATGTGAAGTTGCCTGCCGTGGAGATCCTGAATCAAGGAGGATGGTATATTGATGAAACTGCCAGGCAGACTCCTATTGAAGAAGGACAATGGAACAATGAGGATTATGCCAGGCTTGCACATAGGGCCAATGCTTTGGTGAAACGAAACAGCGAGCTTGATGACTGCTACCGAATGGCTGAAGATAATGGCAAGCGAGTAGTGAGAAACCTGTTGCAGGCAATGGGCGTGAAGAACATAGTGGTAGAAATACAGCCTCGCGAAAGCTATAAGCCTTTCACTCTTGATTATGATGGTACTGGGCGTAAGGGCGAGCATTATGATTTTTATGTTAATGCCAAAGGGAACCGTTATGTGAAGTTTGTCAATGGAGGGGTGCTTTCTTATCAAGGCGATATAGATGACGAAGACCTTTATTCTGTGATTGATATGTATAGCTATTTCACTCAAAGTAGAGCTTCCAAGCAATGGAATGTCAATAAGCAGGGGAATCATCTTTCTATTAATATGGTCAACCCCAGTCTGACATTAGGAACTACTGCTGCGGAAACTTTTGTGAGAGGAAGAAGGGCGGCTGATGTAGAACGTCTTTCAGCTGCTTTACGTCAGCTGTTTGGAAATGACCTAAAGCTGACAATTACAGAGGTTGACAGAAGAGGAAATAAACTTTTTCAGTATTGATTAGAAAATAATAAATTATGATACAGGTAGAACATTTGCAGAAAACTTATGGCGACTTTCAGGTGTTGAAGGATGTAAATGCCACGATAGAGAAAGGTGAAGTGATATCAATTATAGGTCCGTCGGGAACAGGAAAAAGCACATTTTTGCGTTGCCTGAACTTGTTGGAAAAACCTTCGTCTGGCCGTATTATCGTAGATGGCGTTGATATTACAGCAAAAGATTGTAATATAAACAAACTGAGGCAGAAGATGGGCATGGTTTTCCAGTCATTCAATTTGTTTAATCATTTGTCAATACTCGATAACATTACGCTGGCTCCTGTCAGACTGTTGGGTAAAGAGAAGACGGAAGCAGAAGCCCATGCCTTAGAACTGCTGCAGATGGTGGGATTGGCAAGTAAAGCTGATGCTATGCCAGCACAACTGTCAGGTGGACAGAAACAGCGAGTGGCCATAGCCCGTTGTCTGGCTATGGAACCCGAAATCATTCTGTTTGACGAGCCGACATCAGCTTTAGACCCTACAATGGTGAGCGAAGTGCTGAGCGTGATCAAACAGCTTGCCTTGCAAGGCATGACAATGGCGATTGTCACCCATGAGATGAGATTTGCCAGGGATGTCAGCAGCCGGGTATTTTATATGGATCAAGGAGTGCTTTATGAAGCAGGGACTCCAGAGCAGATTTTTGACCATCCTGAAAAAGAACGCACGCGTAGGTTTATAGAACGTGTGAGAAGCTTTGACTATCGCATAGAAGACTCCCGATACGATCTTTTCGCTATTCATTCTGGTATAGAACAGTTCTGTAACAAATATTTCCTGCCTCGAGAGCTCCGGTTTAACGCTCAGTTGATTACAGAGGAGGTTTTGCGGGAATTGCCAGTTGACAGAGGAGTGGAATTGAATATGAATTATTCGGAAACGAAATCTACCGTGGACCTGATGATGAAAGTAAATGGAGGTGGAACCCCTTTTATTAAAGGCAATCCGAATATTGACCCTGTTCGCCAGAGCATCATAACTGGAATTTGTGATGAGATTGAAGAAGCGGATGTCATGGATGAAGAAGACCAGAAATTGAAAGGTAAGATTAGCTTGCGGTTGAAAGATGTCTTGAGCAAGGCGATTATGCTTTTGGTTCTCTTAGGCTCAATGATCTTTACAAGTTGCGGTGGAAATGAACCTACAGCTTCGGGATTGACCAGCATGGATGATTTGAACGGCAAACGGATTGGAGTAATAATTGGAACCTCACAAGATTCCTGGATGGAAAAGAATCATCCGGATGTGACACTGCTGCAAGCTGAAAGCGCTCCAGACCTGTTGCTCGCCCTCGCTAATGACCGAGTGGACGGAGCTATGGTCTCTGCAGAGAATTTCAGTAATATAAAGGAGGAGTTCTCGCAGTTTGATAGTCTGTGTACTGTCTTTTATGAGGATTTCGGCATAGGATTCAGCAGAGAGGAAAAAGAATTACGCAATCAGTTTAACAAGTTTCTCGAAGAGGCTAAACAAAGTGGCTTGCTACAGGACATCATTGACAGGTGGTTGCAGGGACAGACTCAAACCCCTATGCCGGAACTGGATTTCCCTAAGGATGCCAAGCCCATCATCGCTGGTACTGCCCAAAGCATTCCTTTTACTTTCATAAGAGACAATAAAAGTGTTGGTATGGCAGTGGAGATATTCAATCGTTTTGGGGCTAGCATTGGTCGCCCTGTACAATATGAACTGGTGAATTTCGGAGGTATGATTGCTGCCTTGCAGACTCACAAGTTGGATGTTTTTGTGGCTGACCTTACCATTACGGAAGAGAGGAAGCAAATGATAGATTTTTCTGATGTATTCTATAGCAGTGGTGCATTGATGATTATAAACACTCATCAGACAGCGGCATCGCAACTTTCTCTCTGGGGAATGCTGAAGGATATGGTTTACCGTAACTTGATTATGGAAAACCGCTACCAGATGCTGTTGAATGGTCTTTGGACCACTATTTTGATATCTTTACTGGCTACTCTGTTTGGTACCGTGCTGGCTGGATTGGTTTGTGGCATGCGCATGAGTCGCAGGAAGTCGATAAGTCAGACAGCAAGCTTATATATCACATTGGTTAGAGGTATCCCCGTTCTGGTCTTGCTGATGCTGATGTATTATGTGGTTTTTGCCAAGGTTGGTGTCAGTGCTGTGGCTGTGTCAGTCATTACTTTCGCAGTTAATTTCTCAGCGTATGCTGGTGAGATATTCCGCACGTCAATAGAGGGTGTTGACAGAGGTCAGACTGAGGCGGGTGTGGCTTTGGGCTTCACCCCGGTGCAGGCATTCCGCCATATCGTGTTACCCCAGGCATTAACAAAAGCATTACCGATCTATAAAGGTGAGGTAATATCACTTGTCAAGTCAACCTCAATTGTGGGTTACATAACGGCTGTTGATTTGACGAAAGCGTCTGATGTCATTCGTTCCCGAACGTTTGACGCTTTCTTCCCGTTGTTGCTGGTGTCAGTAGCCTATTTCGTTTTGTCTTGGCTGTTTGCCTTCTTCTTGGAGAAGATGTTCAATCGAGGGAAATGAATTTTCAGGCCAGGCTTTACCTTCATCTTTTGCATCTCATTGGTGTCGGTGAAGGTAAAGGCGAACCTGCTGTCAGCTATTCTTCCCGATATGCTTAGATTGCCAGTCGCTTCAGCGCCATCGCTGTCTATCTCGACAGAAATATTCTTTACTTTCACCTTTTTGTAGTTTGCCTCGGTTACGAAAGCATCTACCGCTCCAATAAGCAACTTTCCGCCTTTTTGTTTCCTGATTAGAGCGGTACGCTCTTTGGAGATGTCGAAATCAAAAGTGGCTTTTGCCTCTACCTTGCCGATATCCTCCATGCCGATGGCTTTACCTAATTCAAGATCTGTTGTGCTGACGGTTCCTGAAACGAATTTGGTGCTGTCGTTCAGAATCAGGTTCGTTAAGTTCAAACTACCCGCTTCCGTAGAGATTTTACCGGCAAAGACTTCCCGCTTGCGAAGAACACTGAAATCTCCTGTATATCGTATATCGCCTAAACTCTTCAGCTGTTTCATCATAAACTTCTTAACTACAAACTGGTTGATGATGTCTTCAGCCTTTTCATTCTTAGCTAACATCTCATCTACATGAAAACTGATGGCCAGTAAATATTTGTTTCTCAAATTTTCGATGCCGCCGGTAGCCTTGAGGGCGAACTTTTCATCTTCCGTGTTGACCTTGATGTCTCGGAACTGCATTGTGTCAGCGTCACCTTCTACCATCACACTCAGTTCCAGAGGCAGGGTAAACTGAGCCAAGGCAGGGGTAAACAAGCGCGATATGTCTTGCAAGATGACATGTGCTTTCAATGGCTCGGGTGTATAATAGCTCATAGCTGTACTGTCTTTTTTGTTAGGTAACCATAACCTGGCCTCAGGTATTTGAATGATAGTGCTGCCCTGTTGAATGACAGCGTTCCGCACATCCATTTGCTTGAGATCAGTTGTCACGTCCATCCTCAAGTCCTTGATGTTGAAGCCAGAAATACTGTCTGTGGCAGTACCTTTTATAATGGATGCGGAAATCGAGTCTTTCTGCAGATGATTGATTTGTAGTTGTAAGTCTGCCATGATGTCGATATGGCCAGCGTCAAACCATCCACGTTTGGGTTTCCCTTCATTCTTGCGAGGCAAATGGTTGTCTGTTCTGAAATGCAGCCCTTGTATATCCACTCGCTTTCCTTTCAAACGCATGGTCTCCATATCAATCAAGTTGTCTGCTTTCTTGCCTGGCAACTCCAGGCTGACTCCATGAAGGTCTGCTGACAGACTGAAGAAATTAATACTGATGCTTTCTGCTTCTACTTTGGTCTGTAGCTTTTCACTAAGCTTGGCAGTTGCGTACTTTAATATCTTATTCTGAACAAAATCAGTGTTGATGGCGATAACAATCGTCGCTACCAACAGGAGACAGATTCCAATGATAATACCTATTATTTTTAATATCGTTTTCATTGCCATTATAAAATTATCCGCTAAGATAATGCTTTTTCATCGTTTTCATGTATATTTGCATGATAATTTTTAATAATGATACCATGAATGAGAATTTGAAAGGCAGCAAAGCCTATTTGTTTTCTATTGTTTTGGTTGCTGTTTTGGGTGGCCTGTTGTTTGGTTATGATACCGCGGTTATATCTGGTGCTGAGAAAGGATTACAGGCATTCTTTTTAAGTGCATGTGATTTCACATATACAGACAGTTGGCATGGTTTTACCTGTGCCAGTGCCTTAATCGGATGCGTCATCGGAAGTGCCCTGTCTGGTTGGATGGCGTCAAACTGGGGGCGCAAGCGCTCGCTCATTGTGGCTGGTTTGCTGTTTTTCGTTTCTGCATTGGGATCCATGAATCCTGAATTCCTGTTCTTTAATCATGGCGAAGCAAGCATGAACCTGCTGGTGGTGTTTAATATCTATCGTGTTATTGGGGGCATCGGCGTAGGTTTGGCTTCCGCCATCTGTCCTATGTATATCGGTGAGGTCGCACCGTCTGGCATCAGAGGTATGCTGGTCTCTTGGAACCAGTTCGCTATCATCTTTGGTCAGCTGGTGGTATATTTCGTGAATTTCATGATATTAGGCGAACATACCAATCCTATTATTGAATCAATAGGTGAGGGCGTTAATGCTGTTGCTCCAAATAGTGACCCTTGGACCATCACGACTGGTTGGAGGTACATGTTTGGTAGTGAGGCTGTTCCAGCAGGCTTGTTCGCCCTGCTTATCTGTCTGGTTCCTGAAACGCCACGCTATCTGGTAATGGTGGGTAATGATGCCAAGGCGCTGCATATTCTGGAACGCATCAACGGCACTGTCGTAGCCCAGGAAATCCTCCATAACATCAAAGAAACCATTACTGAAAAGACAGAGAAACTTTTCTCTTATGGATTCCTCTGTATCTTTATTGGTATCATGCTGAGTGTGTTCCAACAGACAGTAGGTATCAATGCTGTATTGTATTATGCTCCTCGTATTTTCGGCGATATGGGAATGGATAACCCGATGGTTCAGACTGTCATTATGGGTGTGGTGAACATTCTCTTTACATTGGTAGCTGTGTTTACGGTGGAGAAATGGGGACGTAAGCCTTTGTTGGTCAGTGGATCCATAGGAATGGCGATTGGGGCCTTTGGCGTAGCGATTACTTTCGGTAAGGCTGGCTTGGAATTTGTCACTATGGTCAGCATTATGGTATATAGCGCATCGTTTATGATGTCATGGGGTCCCATTTGCTGGGTTCTCATCGCTGAGATTTTCCCAAATACCATTCGTGGCAAGGCTGTGGCTATAGCCGTAGCTTTCCAGTGGATATTCAATTGGATTGTAAGTTCTACATTCGTGCCGATGTTCAATATGCACTTGGGAGAGGATGCCAACTTTGGCCACTGGTTTACCTATGGACTTTATGGAACCATTTGTGTCATAGCCGCAGTGTTCGTCTGGAAGTTGGTGCCTGAAACGAAAGGAAAAACGCTGGAAGATATGAGCAAACTGTGGAGAAAGGACAAATGACCGATTTTGACGATTTAGCTTGCAAATAACTGCCATTTGCATTATCTTTGCAGCCATAACTCTAAATTTTTTTAAAAGATGTCGTTTGCGTTTTATTTGATTATTTGCATTTTCATCTTCGGATACGCATGTATTGCCTTGGAGTATCCGCTTAAAATCAACAAGGCTGCTTCCGCTTTGATGATGTGTTTCCTCCTGTGGTCTATTTTTGCTCTTTCAGGAGTAGGGGCAATGTCTCCTGCTGTCGCTGATGCTTTGGGAACAGGTGACTTCCATGATTTCTTAAGTGATAACATAACCCATCATTTAGGCGAGACAGGCGAGACTGTTTTCTTCCTGTTGGGCGCGATGACCATTGTAGAAGTGATTGACCGTTGGGGTGGTTTCCGTATCATTACAGACCGCATTAATGCTACTTCAAAGGTGGAATTGCTTTGGATTCTGGGCGGTTTGGCTTTCTTCTTGTCAGCCATCTTGGACAATTTGACTACCACTATCATGATGATAACCTTGCTGAATAAACTGATTCCTGAAAAGAATGACCGTTGGTTTTTCGCCAGTATGATTGTCATAGCTGCTAATGCAGGTGGTGCATGGACTCCTATCGGTGATGTGACTACTATCATGTTGTGGGTGGCAGGCAAGGTTAGTGCGCTCAACATTATGCAGATGACCGTTTTGCCAAGCATCGTCAGCATCTTGGTACCTTTCGCTATCCTGTCTTATACCCTTCGTGGCGGACATATCACTCCTCATAGTGGCGAGGGAATTGTAGATGACAGTCCAGCATCTCGCGTGCCTGATCATCAGCGTAAGATTGTGCTCTGCCTGGGCGTAGGCGTACTTATTTGCGTTCCTGTTTTCAAGAGTATTACCCACTTGCCTCCTTACATAGGTATTTTGGGTGCTTTGGGTATCGTGTGGATGGTTACAGAGCTTATGCGTCCGAAAGATCCTGCTGAACGTAACTACCATTCTTTGAAATTGTCTCACATCCTGCGTCGAGTGGATCTTTCAAGCATCATCTTCTTCCTGGGCATCTTGATGGCTGTAGGTGTACTGCAGGTTTGCGGTCATCTTACTATGCTGGCAAATAGCTTGGATCAGATTGCCATTGCCGAACCTTACAAGTACTTTACTATAGACACCATCATCGGTGTGTTGTCAAGTATCGTTGACAATGTGCCTCTGGTAGCGGCTACTATGGGTATGTATGACTTTGCAATGGACCATTACTTCTGGGAGATGCTTGCTTACTGTGCCGGTACTGGTGGTAGCATTCTCATCATCGGTTCTGCCGCTGGTGTTGCTGCGATGGGTATCGAGAAAATTGACTTTATCTGGTATTTCAAGCACATCACTTGGATTGCACTTATCGGTTATTTGGCTGGTGCTCTGACCTACGTTGGACAGTATTTGATCATCCATGGTTAAGCGCTTGACATTTATTCCATTTTTAGCCTTTCTGGTTTGCCTGGGTCTTCATGCTCAGACAGACCAGAAAGTGCATTATGTGAATCCCATGATTGGTACGGAAGGCATGGGACACACTTTTCCTGGAGCATGCGCACCTTTCGGCATAGTTCAGCTTTCTCCCGATACTGACACTATTCCTCATAATATTAATGGCGTATATCAAGGCAAGGTATATGAATATTGCGCAGGCTATCAACATACTGACAATACCATTGTCGGTTTCAGCCATACTCACCTGAGCGGTACAGGACATTCTGACTTGGGTGACGTGATGATTATGCCTCAGACAGGTAGGCTGTTGCTTAACCCTGGTACAAGCGATGCTCCGGATAATGGATATAGGCAACGTTTTTCTCATGATACTGAAAAAGCTGAGGTTGGTTACTATGAAGTGACTTTAGAAGATGGCGTGCATGCCCAGTTGACTGCAACCAAACGAGTGGGCGTTCATAAATATACTTTCCCCCAGAGAGCTGACGCACAACGGATCATACTTGACCTTTTGCATGGCTTGTATAATTATGATGGCAAAGTGCTTTGGTCCACCTTGCGGGTGGAGAATGACACGCTGCTTACAGGATATCGCATCACAGATGGCTGGGCACGTTCCAATTATACATACTTCGCCATTTCTTTCTCCAAACCGATTCAAGATTATGGATACGTTGACAGAAAACCAGAGAATTATAATGGCTTCTGGCGCAAGTTTGACCGCTACCATAATTTCCCAGATATAGCGGGACGCAGTGTGGTGGCTTATTTCAACTTCGACAAGGAGACATCTTCTGATTTGGTGATAAAGGTGGCTTTGTCCGCTGTTTCTACAGAAGGAGCTAAGAAGAACCTGGCGGCTGAGGCTGGAGGCAGGAGCTTTGAGGCTATTTGCCAACAGACACGAGACGCATGGGAAAAAGAACTTGCTGTCATTGATTGCCAGGGGACTGAAGACCAGAAAGCGATGCTTTATACCTCGCTATATCACACGATGATTAATCCCAGCGTTTATATGGATGTGGATCGACAGTATCGTGGCGTGGATGGGAACATCCATGTGGCTGATGGCTTTGACAATTATACCGTATTTTCTGTTTGGGACACTTATCGTGCGGAGCATCCCTTGCTTGGCCTGCTCAAACCTTCTCGAAACACGGATATGGTAAAGTCGATGATCAAGCACCAGCACCAGCAAACCCTTGGTATGCTGCCAGTGTGGAGCCTGATGGGTAACGAAGGCTGGTGTATGACGGGCTATCACGCAGTGACTGTAGTGGCTGATGCCTTGGTGAAGGGAGCTGATGTCAACAGGGAAGAAGCGTTGCAGGCTATGGTAGCTACAGCTAATAACCGTTATTTCCCCAGTGTCTCAGATTATATCCGCTTAGGTTATGCCCCATACGATCATGACGCTACGGCTGCATCCAATACGCTTGAGTATTCATTTGACGATTGGGCTATATATGCAGCTGCCAAAGCTATAGGACATGATGATATAGCCAGTCAGTTTGCAAAACGGGCTTTGTATTATCGCAACACCTATGATTCATCTGTCGGTTTTGCTTCTCCACGTTATCTGGATGGAAGTTTCAAGAAAGATTTGGATCCTTATCAGACTTATAACGAAGGCTTTATTGAGGGTAATTCTTGGAATTTCTCTTTCCATGCACCCCAGGATGTGAATGGACTGATGCAATGTTTGGGAGGAGAACAGGCTTTTGTCAAGAAGCTCGACCAACTGTTCGTGATGGATCTTCCTGAACAGTATTATGTTGACAACGAGGATATCACGGCAGAGTGTCTGGTGGGTGGTTATGTGCATGGTAACGAACCGAGTCATCATGTGCCCTATCTTTATGCCTGGACATCCGCACCTTGGAAAACCCAAGAATGGCTGCGTACCATTATGAATAAGATGTATCGCAATCACATCAGAGGGTTAGGGGGGAATGATGACTGCGGGCAAATGTCAGCATGGTACATCTTCACAGCGATGGGCTTCTATCCTTTTGCCCCAGGCTCAGACCAGTATGTGATAGGTGCGCCTTATCTTCCTTATATGAAAGTAACGCTGGAGAATGGCAAGGTGATAGAAATCAAAGCTCCGCAGGTAAGTGACAGAAATCGTTATGTACAGAGCCTGAAAGTGAATGGAAAGCCATACAGCAAGCTTTACCTGACGCATAAGCAGCTGACTGACGGATGTACACTTGAGTTTGTCATGGGGCCTAAGCCTAACAAGCGGCGTGGGCTTTCTCCTTCAGACAAACCTTATTCTATGACGGAGTGATTTCTCTCTCTCTTCATTCGCTCTACCCATACTCTTCGCACGCATCTGGTTCGGTGTAGCCTCGCTCATGCAAGCTGTTTGAGCGTGCCAAATGCGTGCTTGAGCGAGGCTACACCGTGCCAAATGCTTGCCTGAACCTTGCTGACACTATGCAACCTCACTCCTTGCAAAATTATTAAGGAATCTGTTTGCGAATAGGATAATTATCTTTATCTTTGAGCAAGCAATAACCTTAAATCTATTTGAATATGTCTGAACAGAAAATGCCTACTGTCGATGAGGTTTTCTCATGGATGAGGAAACTGTATGACGAGAGTTATTCGGGGCTCACGAAAACCGAAAAGAATGAGCAGCACATGTATGGCACTATGGTGACTACACCCAGTGACAAGAAATTCATCGTGCGTATGCTTGACGAAACGAGTCAGGTGCGAGACACGCAGAAACTTGCTTTGCGAGTGAAAGAGCTGATAGATCAGTATGGAATCCCTAAATTCCTGGGCTCTGGCGACCGTCTTTTATTCTGGATGTACCAGAAGTTTGCCTACCTCCCATTGTTCAACTGGGTGGCTGTGCCTATCATCAAGTGGCGATTGCGTCGTGACACAAGCCGTGTGATTATTGACGCTGCCCGTCCACATCTGACGCAGCATCTGGCGACGCGCTTTGAACAGAACATCGGGCAAAACGTGAATCTGCTGGGTGAAGTCGTGCTGGGTGACGAAGAGGCAGATAAACGTTACTACTCATATTTAGAGGCCTTAAAGGAGCCTGACATCAACTATATCTCAGTGAAGATCTCCGGTATCTATGCCCAGACACATGCCTTGAATTATAAGGAATGTTTTCCGGAACTGGTAAAGAGAATGTCTGAGCTGTACCAGACGGCTATAGATAATCCTTACACGGATGCCGATGGGGTGACGAAACCTAAGTTCATCAACCTGGATATGGAGGAGTATAAGGATGCGCACCTTACCATGAAACTTTTCAAAGACGTACTCTCTCTTCCTCAGTTTAAGAACTATGAGGCGGGTATCGTGGTACAGTCATACTTGCCTGATGCCTGGGACTTTCAGAGCGAACTGCTGGAGTTTGCCAAGGCTCGTGTGGCAGCAGGCGGATCTCCTATCAAGATGCGTATCGTGAAGGGATGCAACCTGGATATGGAGAACATCGTGAGTGATTTGCGTGGATGGCCTAATCCTGTTCGACCCAGCAAGACTGAAGTGGATGCCAACTATCTGCATTTGATTGAACGTGGCCTGAAACCAGAAAATGCCCAGGTACTGCACATCGGTATGGCTTCTCACAACCTGTTTACCATCTCTTACGCATACCTGCTGACAGAGATGTATCACACGCCGAAAGACTGCTTCTGCTTCGAGATGCTGGAAGGTATGGCTAATCATGTGTGGAGGGCACAGCGTAAGCTGGGCAATCACGTGATTCTCTACACACCGGTGGTTAAGAAAGAGCATTTCCTCAATGCCATCTCATACCTGGTGCGTCGTATGGATGAGAACACGGCTCCAGACAACTTCCTGACCCATTCGTTCTCGTTGAAACCTGATACCAAGGAGTGGAAGGAACTGCAACAGCAGTTTATTGACGCTTATAACATGAAGGATACCATTACCCATATCCCTACCCGTACGCAGGATCGTAACCAGCCTTATGTAGGTCAGGAACCGCAGGATGAGATGATCAATGAACCTGATACCGATTTTGACCGCTTCTGCAACCAAGAGTGGGTAGAGAAAATATTCGCTAAGTGGAAATCAACCGGAAAGATGTCGTTTGAGCAAGCAGGATGGGGTGACTGGAAACCTGGCGACTTGCTGCCTACTCAGATAGGTGGCTCGTTGGTGTATAACGAGGATAAGGTAAGCTATTATGACCGTAGTCAGGAAGGCGATGTACTTGTTTGCGAGATGTCACGTGCCTGCAAGGCACAGGTAGAGAGCATCTTGGATATCGCTGAGAAGGATGAAAGCGGTTGGAGAAACACTACCATTGAGGAGCGTCACCGCATCATGTATAAGGCTGCCAACATCATGGGGCAGATGCGTGGCGACTTGATTGGCTCTATGTGTGCCATCACGGGTAAGACGGTTGAGGAGGCCGATGTAGAAGTGTCTGAAGGTATCGACTACTGCCGTTTCTACACCACGACCATGAAGAAATATGCTGCATTGGATGATATTGAGATGAAGGCCAAGGGTACGATACTGGTTCTGTCACCTTGGAACTTTCCTTGCGCTATCCCTTGCGGCGGCGTTGTGGCTGCTCTAGCATCGGGCAATACCTGTATTCTGAAACCTGCTACCGTAGCGGCTCCTGTGGCTTGGCTCTTTGCGAAGGCGTTCTGGGAGGCTGGCGTGCCTAAAGAGGCTTTGCAGGTGATTATCGCTGACCGTGAGGCAACACCGTTGCTTACCTCATCTCCAGTCATCAAACATATCATCCTGACGGGTGGTACGGAAACTGCACAGGCTATTGCTCACGACCAGCCTCGTAAGCCTCTTTCTGCAGAGACAGGTGGAAAGAATGTGATGATTCTCTCGGCTAAGGGCGACCGCGATCATGCCATCATGAACGCTTGTCGTTCGGCATTCGGCAATGCGGGCCAGAAATGCTCGGCTTGCTCTATCTTGCTGGTAGAACGTTCTGTATATAAGGATCCTGAGTTTATGGAGAAGCTCAAGGACTGCGCATCTTCCCTCAAGGTGGGTGGCGTTTGGAACGCCGGCAACATAGTGGGACCGATGATTACCAACCATAATGAGAAACTGGAGCGGGCTTGCAAGTTGGATGATGGTGAGAAATGGCTCATCGCGCCTGAATTTGTGGATGAGAAGAAATACATCCTCAAGCCTACGGTGAAGATTGGCGTGAAACCTGATTCCTTTACATTCCGCACTGAATTGTTTGCTCCTTTGCTGGCGGTTACTCCGTTTGATACCTTGGAAGAAGCTGTTGATTTTGTGAATAGTCTGGATTATGGCCTGACTTCAGGATTGCAGTCGCTCGACGAGCAGGAGCAGAAGTATTGGAAGAATCATGTCAAGGCTGGCAACCTGTATATCAATAGAGGTATCACGGGTGCTGTCGTCAATCGTCAGCCGTTTGGCGGCATGAAACTCTCTGCCTTTGGCCCAGGCTTAAAGGCTGGCGGTCCTAATTATTGCGCTCAGTTCATGTATATCACCGATAAGGAAGGCTCAACCACCGACTACAAGCAATCATACGCTGAATGGTATGAGAAGGAGTTCAAGCATGCCCGCAACATTCAGCCTAAGATAAGAGGTGAGCAGAATGTGTTCCGTTACCTGCCTGTTGATGGCGGTATGGTATTGCGTCTGTTTGGTGGTGAAACGCTGGAGCAAGTGCAGATGGTTCAGTTGGCTGCACAGACGGTTGGCACGAAGCTTACGGTATCAGTGACTGCCGGTCATCCTTTGGAGAATCAGTTGCAAGGTGATGTGAAAAAGGAGAACATGGCTGCGTTCTTAGAAACCATCAAGAACTATGGACGCATACGTACCATTTCCGCTAACGTGCCTGATGTGCTGTTTGAGGCTGCAGCCAACTACAATAAGTACGTTGCTCAGTCAGTTCCAGTAAAGGATGGACGCATCGAATTGGCTCTGTACATTCAAGAACAGTCCATTGCCAACGAATATCACCGATACGGTTCTCAGATAGAGGTGCCTGAGGTGGAATAAAGAGAAAGAGAATGCCCTCGCATCTGCGGGGGCATTTCAATATACTATGTCACTACTACGCAGGTCGCTGTAAATTACTCATTTAAGTTTCGGGAGTTAAAGGATATGCTATTATATAATGCCCTGAAGGGGCAGAAAGCCGATAGCCCAGGACAACGCCCTGGGTATGAAGGATATCAGAGATCCACCCTGTAAAGGCAAAAGCTCTATTGTGTATAATGCTTAGCCTGTGTAATGATAGATAGCCATGAAGGTGGGAGGTGGTCTTAGCGTGTCATTCAACAAAAACAAATAATGTTGAAAACATCTATCATAAGTGTTATAGTATCATAAAACGATGGGATTCATGAATTATCTCTATGATACTTCTATGATAGATATGACACTTTCCTGCAAAAGATGTGATTTTTGGCTGCAAAATGCCTGTTTTTAGCTCGCAAATATTGTACCTCGGTACAGGTATTTGGTGATTCTTGACCCCAAAACACCTATGTTTTGGCCCCAAAAGCATCAATATCTCCCCTAATTGACTATTTTCGTGCAATCAGCTGGGGAACCTATATTACCCATCATTACCACGCCTATGTAATGACATTACACAACTAATGTAATGGCATTACAAAGCTTTTGTAACGGTATTACTAAAGCTTTGCACCATCAGCGTCAAGCATTGCAACAACTTGCTAAAAGCATTGCAGCAACTTGCTGAAAGCATCGCAGCAACTTGCTGAAGGCATCGCTATGCTTAATAGAAGAGTAGAATCTGACATTTTCCCGCTTTTGTGGATTTGATAGACCTCGCCACTTACGACAAGATGACGGAGGACGAGCAGATTGCCTACGGCCGTTCGTTGAAGCGCATGTGGGACTATGATGCCGTGTTGGATGGCGATCGATATTACGCCAGAGAGGAAGGGCATACGGAAGGCATGCAGCAAGGCAAGCAAGATGAGAAGTTGCAGATTGCTGCTAAGATGAAGCAGGATGGGATGTCAGTGGAAAGCATTATATTTTATACAGGTTTGACCAAAGAGGAAATAGAAATATTGTAATTCTCGTAGCTCTCTCACAGAAAACATACCATAAGTGTTTTTATTAACATCCGAAACTTCAATTACTCATAGGTTAGCAAGTGCCAAACATATAGTTTGCAAGTATCAAACCTATGCTTTGATAGTATCAAGTCGATTAGTTGCGGAAAGCGATACTACTAATTAAAAAGTCCTCCGCAGCACTCACCTTATCAGGGGGCTACGGAGGACATTTGCTTTGTGCTAATTCTTGTACTGACTGTTATTTAACTGTCAGCATAGCAGTCTTGACATCCTGGCTGTTTGGACCAATCATGATCTCAAAGTCACCAGGCTCGCAAACATACTGCAACTCGTGGTTGTAGTACTTCAGGTCTTCTGTAGAAAGCTCGAAGGTGACGGTCTTGGTCTCACCAGCCTTGATATCCACCTTCTGGAAACCACGCAGTTCCTTAACAGGACGGGTGGAGGTGCTCACTACATCGTGGATGTAGAGCTGAACAATTTCCTTACCATCCATATTGCCAGTATTCTTTACGGTCACGGTAGCGGTAAAGTTTCCTCCGTTGGCTACCTCAGAAGCAGAAAGCTTCACATCACTGTATTCGTAAGTGGTGTAGCTCAAGCCATAACCGAATGGATAGAGTGGGGCGTTTACCACATCAATATAGTTGCTGCGGAACTTCATATACTTCTCATAATCACCATGAGGACGGCCTGTGTTCTTATGATTGTAGTAGAGAGGCAACTGGCCTACGGCACGTGGGAAAGAGGTGGTCAGCTTGGCACTTGGATTGACATCGCCAAACAGTACATCAGCAATGGCGTGACCAGCCTCTGATCCCTGTGACCAGGTGTTAAGGATGGCATCCATGTTCTCATCCTCCCAATTCAGTGTCAAAGGACGACCGGTGTTCAGAACCAAAACCACTGGCTTGCCGGTAGCCTTCAAGGCTTTCAGCAACTCTACCTGTGCGTCAGGAATAGAAATATCTGCACGCGATGCACCTTCACCGTTCATCATGGCGTTCTCACCTACGCACGCCACAATCACATCAGCCTGACGAGCCTTTGACAAAGCCTCAGCCAGCAGGGTTGCCTTAGGAGTGGTATGCACTGGTTCTGGCTTGAAGTCAGGCATAAACAGGCCGATCAAACCATACTTCAGGTCACTTTCCAACTGAGCGTCATTCAAGAACCAGCTGCCTTCAGCATAGCTTACGTTGTTTGGATTGCTGACTGCATCCTTGATGCCTTGTAGAATCGTTACATTTTCAGCAGCATGTGAAGACATGCTCCAAGTGCCAGACATTTCAGATGCGTTGTTTGCCAACGGACCAATCACTGCGATGCGTGCGTCCTTCTTCAGTGGCAATATGCCGTTGTTCTTCAACAAAACCTGACATTCCTGAGCCACCTGACGTGCGAAAGCACGGCTTTCAGCAGTAAACACCTCTTTAGCCTCACGGTCTGGATTCAGATACTTGTAAGGATCCTGGAACAAGCCCAACTTATACTTGGCTTCCAGGATACGACGGCAAGCCTTGTCGATGTCGGCTTCCTTGACACGGCCTTCGTCCAAAGATTTCTTCAGCGTACCTACGAAACCGTCGCTGTTCATATCCATATCCAGACCAGCCTGCAATGAGCGGGCAGAAACTTCCTGCAAGTCGCCGATGCCATGAGCCACTTCTTCAATCACTGCAGTAGCATCACTTACCACGAAGCCATTGAATCCATAAGTGTCACGCAGTAAGTCGGTCAACAGATACTTGTTGGCAGAAGCTGGAATACCTTCGAATTCATTGAAGGAGCTCATGTATGATGCAGCACCCACTTTTGCAGCTTCAGCATAAGGACGCATATAGCTGTTCAGGATTTCCTGGCGGCCTAAGTTCACGGTATTGTAGTCGCGGCCAGACTCAGCAGCACCATAAAGCGCATAGTGCTTCACGCACGCCATCACCTCAGTAGAGTCATATACGGCATCATGTCCCTGATAACCCAAAACGTATGCCTTGGCAATTTCACCACCCAGGTATGGGTCTTCTCCATTACCCTCGGCAATACGTCCCCAACGGGCGTCACGAGCGATATCCACCATCGGGCTATACACCCAGTTGATACCAGTGGCAGTAGCCTCAACGGCTGCCGTGCGGGCTACTTGCTCCAGCATCGGCATGTTCCATGAAGTAGATAAAGCCAAAGGAATTGGGAACACGGTTTCATGGCCATGAATAATGTCCAAACCGAAGAACAAAGGTATTCCGTGCTTGGTCTGCAGAGCCAGGTCTTGCAACTGGCGCAGGGTGTTGACATTGCTGATGCCATACATACCGCCCATCTGGCCTGCCATGAGCTGCTTTACATTCTCATCGTCGGTATTCACTTTCTCGGCAGAACGGAAGCCGGCATAGCTGTGCAGGTTCAACTGCCCGATCTTATCCTCTACGCTCATCTTTGACATCAGGTCGTTGATGAAGCGGTCCATCTCAGCGTCACCGCTGTTGGAAGATGAAGTGCAGCTTCCTAAAAGAGCTGCACCCATAGCTAATGTAAAAAGAATCTTCTTCATTACAAAGATATAGGTTAATGTTAAGAATTCAAATGCTTTTGCCCTTTCAGGGCGAATGTGGAATTAAACACCTAACCCAGGGCGTTGCCCTGGGCTTGGTGCTTTTGCCCTTTCAGGGCATTTCAATTATCAATTATCAATAGTCAAATTGTCAAATTGTCAATAGTCAATAGTTAATTATCAATAGTCAATAGTTAATTGTCAATTGTCAATTATCAATTATCAATTGTCAATTGTCAATTGTCAATTTACTTATACGCAGCTACACGGGCATCATTGATAACGCCGCTCCAGTTCATACCGAAGGCGAAATCGTATGTGTTGCCGTCAGCATCCTTGTAGCAAACCATATCGCGAGGAACGTCCTCGTTCTGCTGCTCAACGGTCATCATGTTAGCAGGCATCTGCATAGGCAGCAAGCCAGAAGGCTCGTTCTTGCCACTAATGAGGTCGAGTACTGCCTGGTTCTGTGCGCCGAAGGTTACGAAGATAGCGTCTGCTGCACCTTCAAACTCGCTAACTACTACAGGACGTCCGGTTGCCAATACCACTACAACAGGCTTGTTGCCCATCTGCTTCTTGGTATCGAGCACAATCTTCAGGTCATCCTTGTTAGAAGTCTTAACAGATTTACCCTTGTAGGTACGGTTGGTGAACTTCTCCAGTGGGTCGCCACCAGCGATAGAGGTAGCACGGGCGTATGTAGCAGTATAGTCATTGTACTGCAAGCTGATTGGCACGTAACCGTTGCCACCACGCTTCACGTCGTCAGTGCTGTAGCCAACGCCGCTGTTAGGAGCCTGGATCATTACCAATGCGAAGTCTGCCTCTGCAGGATTCTCTACTACATCGTAGTATTTCTTCACGAGGTCGAGGTTGATAGGGTAATCCCACTTGTCCTGACCACTCATGCCGAAGAAGCCCTGTGACTGCACATAGTGACGCTTTGGTACATATACCTTCTTCTTATCTTTAACAGGCAGGGTATTGTTGTGGTTCTTGATCATTACCACAGACTTCAGCTGAGCCTCGTAGCCAGCCTGCATGAAGTCGCTCTTACCAACGGTTGCGCTTGATTCCTCCGGATTCAGATAAGGATTCTCAAACAGACCTGTGCGGAATACGTTCAGCAACAGACGATAAGCTGACTGCTGGAAACGAGCGTCTGCACTTTCCTTGCCAAACTCGTTCACCCACATCTGATAAGCTTCCAGAACCGGACCCTTATCGTTGTTACCACCAAACTGGTCAACACCAGCTTTCAGAATCTTATAGTGGCGTTCTGCGATGCTCATATTCTCAACACCCCAGCACTTGCCGTCGAAAGCCTCTACAGCTTTATTGTCATTGGTGATACCCCAGTCGGTGCAAGCCACGCCCTCAAACTTATACTTGTCACGCAGCTGGTCCTGAATCATCCACTTGCTGAAGCTACCGCCTACGTTCTCACCAGAAGGATCCTGATCCCACAGGATGCTGTAGATAGGCATTACGGCAGAAGCCATACCAGTACCGTCTTCCAGATTAAAGGCACCGTCAACGAAAGTCTTGAGGTGTTCCTCACGGTTGTTGCCTGGATAAACGGCAAACTTACCGTAGTTATAGTGAGAGTCACGACCGCCTTCCTGAGCTCCGTAACCATACCAGTGCTTCACCATAGCGTTCACACTCTGGTAACCCCAGGCACCATCGATGCGCTGGTCTGCAGGAGAGGTCTGGAAACCATCGCAATAAGCACGGGCCAGGTCTGTAGCCAGCTTGGTGCCCTCGCCGAAGGTACCGCTGAAGCGGCTCCAACGTGGGTCTGATGCCAGGTCAACCTGTGGAGACAGGGCAGTTGCGATACCCAATGCACGATACTCTTCAGAAGCAATCTGTCCGAACTTCTTCATCAGGGCTGGGTCAAAGGTAGCAGCCATACCCAAAGATGATGGCCACAGGGAAATCTGACCACCGGCACCATAATTGTATTCAGCGTCAGAAGAAGTCTCGTGACGAGGATCAGAGCTGTTGTTTGCTGGGATACCATGATTGAGACCTTCTACAAAAGCCTGCACGTTGTTGTTCCATTCAGCAGCAACAGCAGGACTTTCCACACGTGTAACCAATACGGCACGCAGGTTGTCTTCCTGCAGGAACTTCTTCTGTGCGTCACTTAGGTCTGATGCCTTTGCACCGCTCTCAGCGAACGGCTTGCCATTATAAGTAGGAGCAGGTCCTCTGCCACCCATAGCGGCAGCTGGGATAGACTGGTGCGCACTATACAGCATCAGACCGGCAATCTCTTCGATTGACAGCTGCTCTGCCAGATTCTGTGCACGTGTCTTAGGATCTAAGCGCCAATCTTCGTAAGGGTCAAGCACGCCGTTGCGGTTCAGGTCTTTGAATGCATAGCCTTTGTCGGTGATCAGTTTCACACCAGAGGCAGGAGAATAACCCAGGGTCTGTCCACCCTGTTGAGTAACCAGATTGTAAGAGCCTTTCTGCTCTTCAGTCCACTTCTGACCGTCGCAGCTGCTCATGGCGATAGCACATGAACCCATTGCCGCAACAGCAACCAGCATAGAATAAAGTTTCTTCATTTGTATGATATTAAATTTAGTGAATTAATCTGGGTGTAAAGTTACGCATTTATTTTCATACAAATGCCACAATTACTACTTTTCCAAAGATTTTTCATTCAAAAAGTGGGTGAATTCCTCTTTGTACCCATCACTGACAGGTATGTAGGTATCTTTATCCATCACAATACGTCCGCGCTCTATCTGCTGAATCTTCTGCAGGTTTACGATATAGGAACGATGCACACGCATAAACTGCTGGGGTAATCTTTCTTCCAGCTTCTTCATGCTCAGCAGGGCGATAATAGGCCTGGCTTCTCCTTCCATATATAGACGCAGGTATTCGCTCATCGCCTCCACATAGCGTATCTGGCGCATATCAATACGTACCATGCGGTATTCTGACTTGACGAAGATGATGTCGCTCTCTTCATCCTGTGTGATGGATTGCTGTGTGGCAGTGTTCTCTGGTGGTGCCTGATGGGTGAGCTGGTACTGGCGAAGCACCTTGTTGGCGGCACGCTGGAAATCGTCAAGTCCGAATGGCTTCAGCAGATAATCCACCGCATTCACCTTATAACTTTCAATGGCATACTCAGAATAGGCAGTGGTGAACACCACAAGAGGCGGATTGAAGAGCGACTTGACGAAATCCATGCCATTCAGATCAGGCATGTTGATATCCACAAAGATGGCGTCAACGGGCTGTTCTGCCAGTACTTTAGAAGCGGAAAGCGCACTCATACAAGCTCCCGTCAGTTCTAAAAAAGGTATCTTACCGATATAAGTCTTCAACTGTTCAAGAGCCAGAGGCTCGTCATCTATTGCCAAGCAGCGTATCATAATTCACGGGTATTTTAAGTGTTACTTCGTATGTGTTTTCCTTGTCTGTGGACAGGAAGAAGAAGTCGTTGCCATAAATCAGCTTGAGGCGCTTCTTCACGTTTTCCAGTCCGATGCCCTTGTGCGGGTCATCCTTGCGCTCATGCTTGCTGTTCTCACAACTGAAATGCAAGTAGCTCCCTTCCAGTTGCATATTCACCTTGATAAACGACTCTTGCTCATAGCTCACTCCATGCTTGAAAGCGTTTTCAATGAATGAAATAAACAGCAGAGGAGGCACCTCGATGCCTGGAATCTCAGCAGGCATATTGACTGAGATATCCACCTTGTCTGTATATCTGAGCCGCATCAGTGCGATATACTGCTTGAGGAAATCTATCTCCTTGCTTAAAAGGATGGTGGGACGAGAACTCTCATACAACACATAACGCATCAGCCTCGACAGTTCGATGATGGTAGATTTGGCTTTCTCCGGGTCTATATCTACCAAGGCATGAATATTGTTGAGCGTGTTCATGAAGAAATGCGGATTGATCTGATATTTCAGATACTCCAGTTCTTGATGCAGTTTCTCCTTCTCCAGTTCCTGCAAGTCTTTCTCTCTTCGCCGTTGTTTGAAATAGAGCATGATGCCGAGATTTACGCCCATCATCAACAGAGCGACGAAAACCTTATATATTTTCGATTGCAATTCCATGGGAGGCTCGTCCATGCCGTTAGGTTTAGGGGGTGGATTATCACCTCTGTCTCCGTCTGGTTTGCGTGAAGGTCTGTCTTTCATTTCCTCACTGGAACCATTCTGAAAGAAATCGCTTCTTTCTTCTTCTGGTCCTTGTGGCGGTTCGTGTCTGCCGAAATCAGGCACATCACCCTGTGCATGAGGAGGCTCAGGCGCACGGTTGCCGTCATGCATTTCAAACTGGTCATGCGGAGGAGGACCTCCCATTACGGGATTCTGGTTCCAGATGTATAGGCTGAAAAGCAGCAGAGCGCAGCCACTGATACCTAAGTACGCCAGTTTCTTACCATCATGTACAATCAGCGGAGCAATGAGCCAGTCGTGTACAATGAAGAGAAACAGGAAAGGCAGATATTCTTTCCAGCTTCTCAAAACGACATCCCACTCGAAGGATGCGTCAGCTTGCCCTAAAGTGCGATAGTAAGAGCCAATCAGCGGCAAGGCGAAAACGAACATCCAGATTACCACATAGCTCAGTTTTTCCTCTAAGAGTAGCTTGTTTATTTTAGTAATGAGTCTTTTCATCTTTTGTTTTTTGACGCTGTAAAAATAAGCAGTTGGCGGCTTATTTCCAAATGAAAAGCCACCAAACTGCATTATACTTTGTCTTTATGGCCTTCCGCCAAATCCCATGCCTCCCATATTGCTGCCTCCTGCGGTAGCCTGTGCTGTAACGCTGCCCAGCTCTGTGCCAAAGCTGCTGACGGTTGGGGAGGTGTAAAGCCCGTGCCAGTCGTCACCGCTGACAGATGAGCCTGAATAGATTGTATAAGTGGTACCGCTTTTCAGTTCTGGAGAAGAAACCAGACACAATCCGCTCTGGTAGCCTCTCTTGATGGTGAAACTCATGATACCTTTGCTCCCGTCGCTTACGGTGAGGGTGGTGCCAGCTGAAACGCTTGCTTGGAAAGCTGTTGACATCTGTGTGCTGGAGGATGCCGGGAAGGATGCGTTGGAACCACCCACGCCCATGACGGTACCTCCGCTGATGACAAGGCTCTTGCCTTCCGCTGCATCGATGGCGCATTCGGCTCCACTGGAGCCTAATGCCACGATTACGCCACCCTTGATGTAGAGATTTCCATTGCTGTCGATAGCATCGTTGTTTGTCGCGAAAGCGTAGATGTATCCTCCGTTGATGGTCATATCGCTGGCTGAATTGATGCAGTCATCATAGCTGGCAATTTCTATCTCGCCACCGTTGAGGTTCATCACACCCTTGGCTTCCAGACCTTCGCTGCCCTCGCCACCTGTGGTCTTGATGCGTATGGTGCCACCGTTCACAGTTACATTCGTGTCGCTCTTGATGCCTTTGGCCTTGGAGTCGAGGCTGCTGTTATAGGTATAAGTCTTGCCAGTAGTGATCACTTGGATGTCTCCGTCATTCAGAATGAACTCGCCGTCGGTGCTTATGCCCTTGCCGCCAGTACCGGTACTCTTGACATTCAGCTGTCCGCCGTCCATTTGGAAATACAGGTCAGCCTTGATACCTGCGGAAGCAGAGACATCGTCTTCATCAGCATCATATTCACCTCCGCCTGATGTCAGGATGGTGGTACGTCCTCCAAATACTTCTACATAGCCGTCTGTGCTGATGCCTTTCTTGGCAGTGCCACTTACTTCAATATTCAGCACACCTCCACCTATGATTACATAATCGTTTGTTTTCACTCCGTGACCATTGGATGCTGTCACATAGATGTTTGTTCCAGTGCGGAAACGGATGTAGTCATCACTGGCGATGCCATGCTTGTAATTACCTTTCACCTCTAAGGAACCTTTGCCGCTGAAGATGAGTTGTCCCTCGCTGAAGAAGGTCGCTTTCTCATCCTCTCCGTCAGGAGTGTTGTAAGTGCTGCCGTCTGCCAATGTGTTGCTGGTGCCGTCAGCGAGTACTACGAATGCCCGCTTGCCACTTTGTATATTAATAGGTGCGCCTGTGTTGTTGGTCAATGAAATGCCGTTCAAGGTGAGCTTGAACTTCTTTTCGCTATAGATTTTGAAATAACCGTCTGAAGCACTGCCGCTAAGCTCGTATGCCACCCCTCCTATGGTTGATTCGATAGTGACACCGGCTCCGTTTACAGAAGCTTCAACTCCGTCTGGCAGGCTGCTAACCGTCGCTTTTCCATCACTGTAGCTGATGCTCACTGTCTGTGAGAACGAAGAGTGCTCCAGATAATCTTCGTAACTTTCATCGCTCTCATTGGTAGGTATGCTCTCAGTCTCAGAACTCAAGGATGCTTTGTTGATACTGATGTCGAAGTCCTCCAGGTCATTGCCGTTAGTATCGTTCTGTCCCATACCGCCTGGCATCATGCCGCCACCGCCTGGCGTTTGTCCTCCGCCTTGCTGCATTTCAGGCATACTTGGGAATCCACTGTTGTCGCTATCTACTGAGCAGCAAGTGGCTACCAATGCCACTACCGCTGATAAACCTAACATGATAAATCTCTTACTCATAGTCTTTATTTTTTTTAGTTCATACTTCTATACTTTTGCCTCCATTAGGCAGGTACAAAGGTATGATGTTGGGGTGAACTATGAAAATCCGTTCAGCGAATCCCCTGTTTTGTTCAGTGAATGGGCATTGGAGGATAGGAAGCTAATTCTTTATCCTCAGCCTGATCCAGAGCCAGTGAGGAATAAGCCTCCAGAAGAATACCAGGATGCGGTAACGCCAGTCAATAATCTGTATGCTCCGTTTAGCATAGATAGCCTTGACAATCTTCTTCGCGACAGCTTGCTTGTCCATCAAAAGTGGATAATTCTTGCCGTCATTCAGCAAGTCTGTTTTTACGAAACCTGGACGTATGTCGGTGAAATTGATGTCTAAATGCCGCATGTGGGCCAGTTGTGAGAGTGCCTCTATATAAGTGTTTTGAAACGCTTTAGTAGCAGAGTAGGAGGGAGCCATACCCAATCCTTTCACTCCTGCTATGGAACTGATGACGGCTATCTGTCCTTTGCCCCCGTGAGAGGCGAACCAGTTGAATGCGGTATCCGTCATGCGGGTAAAACCCATGCCGTTGGTGGCAACGGTGCGCAGTTCAATCTCGCTATCAAGGTTAGGGTTTTGTTTGCCAATGCCAGAAGCCAGGAAAAAAAGATTCATACCTCCGTTGTCAGCTATCAGCTGTTCTAACCGTTGAGGCGCATCTTCTGCCATCACATCTATGGCAGCTGTCACCACAGCTCCGGGCTTGAGACTCTTCAGCTCCTCCAATTGCTCAGTCCTGCGTGCGCCAACACCAATCTGCCAGCCGTCATTCAGCAGTAACTTACTCACTTCCTTACCCATGCCTGATGAAGCTCCTATGATAATCGCTCGTTTCATTTTATTCTTTTAACTCTTTTGTCTTGCAAATATATAATTATTATCCTTATCTTTGCTGACAATTTGATATGTTTAACTAAATGTAATAATGCAAATGAAAATTTTAAGAAATTTATGGGTCGCTGTCGGTGCATTGGCACTGGTCAGCTGTGGACAACAGCCTGCTGCTACAGAGGCTGTCAGCGTTGACAAGGCTGCTGTTGTAATCGAAAACATCATGACACGCGTCAGTGTACGCCAGTTCACGAATGAGCCTGTGGCAAAGGCTGACTTGGAAACCATCCTGAAGGCAGGACTCCAGGCACCAAGTGCCATGAATGCCCAAGACTGGCAGTTGCGCATCGTTACTAACCAGGATATGCTGAACACACTTTCAGGCTTTATGCTTCAGACTGAAATGGGCAAGGGTATGGCTGAACGCCTGAACGGCAAGAACGCTTTCGCTAATGCGCCAGCTGTGGCTTTTGTGTGCGCTGAGACTGGAGAGAAAGCTACCGCATACAACCGTGAGGATACTGCTTTGATGAGTGAAAATATGCTGCTGGCTATTCATGCTTTAGGTTTGGGCGCTACTTATCAGGCTGCTCCTGCACGTATGATTAATGACAGCGCAGAGGCTAAGGAGTTCTTGAAGAGTCAGTTTGGCTTACCTGAGAATGCTGAGCTTATCAACATTATTATCATTGGTCATCCGGCTGAAAGTCCAGCTGTAAAGGATCGTGACCAGTCTAAGGGACGCATCATTGAGTAGTCAGATAATATAGTACATATAGGTAATAAAGGCAGGGTGTTATCTCCCTGCCTTTTTGCTTGTAAGTTCTATGCTGGCTCCTTTCAGCCCTTTGGCTGTAGTCTGGAGGATGATGGTTCCAGGCTGTTCGCTGCTCTGCACAATGGCTGTGAGTTGGCCTGCAAAGGCATGCATGTGAGGCAGATGGAATAGGTCGAGACAAGACCCGTCGCCATTAGCAGCTGCTCGGAAAGTACCGGCGCCCTTTACTTGGAAGTTTACCTCACGTCCGTCGTCGGGGCAGAGGTTCCCGTCTTTGTCAACCACGCTCACTGTGATATATGCAAGGTCCTTGCCATCAGCAGCAATCTCACTCCTGTCAACAGAGAGTTGCAAGTGATGAGGTTTGCCAGCCGTACGGATAGTCTTTTCTTCAGCCCGGTTGCCCTTTGCGTCATAAGTTACTACTTTCACTTCGCCTGGCTCATACTTTACATCTTCCCACATCAGACGATAGCGGTGCATCACGGCTTTCTCGCCCAGTTCCGCTTCACGGGCCTTGGCTTCGTCAGCCGTCCACTTACGCTGCTTGCCCTGACTTTTGCCGTTGATGAATAGCTCAGCTTCAGGATAACTGGTATAGACATACACGGGAGTCACCTGTCCACGACGATTCTTCCAAGTCCAGTGGGGCAGGATGTGGAGAGTGCTTTCACGTTTGTTCCACACGCTGCGATAGAGATAGAAGCGGTCTTTAGGCAAAGATGCCAGGTCAATAATGCCGAAGTAAGAACTATGGGCAGGCCAGTTGTCGTAATAGGGTGTTGGCTCACCCAGGTAATCGAAGCCTGTCCAAACGAACTGTCCGATTTCCCATACATGATTATCAGCCATCGCAAAGTCGAGGTCTGGAATATTCGACCATGGGCAAGCCTCTGTATCATAGCCAGATGACTGCATGTCAGGATAAACGGCTCCTTTCTTTAGCTCAACAGGAAATTTATAGACACCTCGCGAACTGACGGTTGATGCTGTTTCAGAACCCAAAACCAGTCCCTGGGGCAGGATATCGTAAGCCTCCTGATAAAAAGGCAGACGATAGTTGAAACCAGGAATATCAATGGTGGCGGCAAAACCGTTGTGCAGCGAGTTCTCAGCTTGGTCGATGCCCACCGTCACAGGACGGGTGGGGTCAAGACGATGGCAGATATCCTGCAGGAATGCCAAAGTTTTGTAGCTCTCTGGGTCACGCTGGTTGGGCACCTCATTGCCGATGCTCCACATCACGACGCTTGGGTTGTTGCGATAATGCTGTACCATATTCACCATGTCGCGCTCAGCCCATTCGTGGAAGAATCTGTGGTAGCCGTTTTCACACTTAGCCATATCCCATTCGTCGAATGGCTCCACCATCATCATGAAACCCATCTCGTCACAAAGCTCCACCAGTTCAGGAGCCGGCATGTTGTGTGAAGTGCGGATAGCATCACAACCCATATCTTTCAGTAAGGTGAGCTGACGGCGTAAGGCTGCTGTATTGATGGCAGCACCTAACGGACCAAGGTCGTGGTGGTTACAAACACCTTGGAACTTGCGTAGTTCACCATTGAGGAAGAATCCTTTCTCTGGCACATACTCGATGCTGCGGATTCCGAAGCGGGTGACATATTCATCCACTTGCTCACCATTGGCATAGATTCTGGTGCGTGCATTATATATATAAGGTGTCTCTGGCGACCATAACAGCGGATGCTTTACCGTAAAGTTCTGACCGAAGGCGATGTCATGCACGGCCATCTTGGTATCATCTTTGGTGGCAACGGTCTGTCCATCAGGAGCGATGATGTCTGTCACCAAGCGTATCATCTGCTGATGCTCCGTATTGGCGAGGGATATTCTCAGATTCACGGATGCGTAGTCTTTCTCCACGTGAGGAGTTGTGATATGAGTGCCCCAAACTGGGACATGAATCTTTTCGGTAGTTACTATGTGCACGTTGCGATAGAGACCAGCACCAGGATACCAGCGGGAGGATGAAGGGCGATTCTCTAACCTGACAGCTACCACGTTATTCTTGCCATTGGCATGAATATAAGGTGTCACATCGCAATAGAATGAGTTGTAGCCATAAGGCCAGAAGATAGCTTCCTGCCCATTGACATAAACGCGAGCTTCACTCATAGCTCCATCGAATATTAATGCCGTTTGCTTGCCAGTGGGAACATCAAAGGTGTTACGGTACCATCCTACGCCCACGAAAGGCAAGCCTCCCGTGCGTCCTGACTTTTGAGACGCTTCCTTCTCGCCATCTTGCTCTACGGCTACCATCTGACGGTCGTTATTGCCATCAAAGGGCCCGTAGATAGCCCAGTCATGGGGTACCGTCACTGTTTGCCAGTCATTGGAATTGTAGTCAGTTCGCCAGGCGTCTGTCACTTCTTTGTTGATAAACTTCCAGCCCTTTTCTAACAGCGTTTCCTGTCGCTGGGCTTGAAGCAATGTTGGCAGCAGACATGCTGCTGCCAACAAGATGATTGATTTCGTTTTCATTATTTACAAGCAATTATTTGTACTGGTCCCATAAGACCTGACGGAGACATCTGGGAATGAGGATTATAGAAAGGATACTGTGACCAGGTAATCTTCTCTGTAACCTCTGGGCGAGAATCGCCAATCAAACGGTTAATCCACAGGTTGGTAACCTTTACCTCAATGCTGTTGTCACCAGCTTGCAGGGCATCCTTGATGTCCAGACGGAAAGGTGACTTCCAATATAGACCCATGTTCTGTCCGTTGATGGTAACCTCAGCCATCACACCCACATTGCCTAAGTCGAGCAGTAATTGCTCTGCCTGCAATTGGTCGGCTGTGAGGCTGAAGCTATTGGTATATGTTGCTACGCCGCTGAAATACTTGATTCCATCCACCTCGCTGTCAGCCAGATTGATAAGCTTGTCGAACTGAGCAGATGCCGGGGCACCACGTTTCTCCTGGAAGCTAACGTTCCAAGGGGTATCAAGAGTCAGTAAAGCACTCTCTTTCAGTTCGGGCAAGGTAACGGCATCCTGCTCGGCAGGTCCGTTGAACACTACGAAAAGGGCATCATTCTCTACCATCTTCACTTTCACTACCGTGCGGTTACCTTCAATGTGATAGGTGACTTCTTCACGCTTGCCTGTCTCTGGATGCCAGATCTCTGGCTTCTTACCCTTCACACGGAAAGATAGTTCCACAGTCTTGGCTGGGCCTTCTGGATTGTTGATCCAATAAATGTCAGCACGGCTGGTATGACGATGCACGAACCGCAGGTCGTCAGAAATATTCACATCAGGTTTCACGCCAATCTGGTCGAGTACCTCTTTCATGTCGTTGGTAAGATATACGTTTTTCAGACTACCACCCCATATCTCATTCACGATGTTGTTGAATTCCTCCACATCATCCGTCAATCGTCCTGGTAATTCTGGCTTGGCACCGCAAATCACGGCACCAGCCTTTGCCAGTTCGGCAATCTTCTTCAGTACATCCAATGGGATACGCTTCACATTCGGGTCGAGTACCAGCATGCGGTAGCTCATGCCACTTGGTGTCTGTAAACGGTTATATTCAAAGGTCAGCAGGTTGAGCAATGCGTCACTGTTAATATAGTCGTAGTTATAGCCTGCTGGGAAGGGGGGTTGCTCTGCTCCAAACATACCGGTGATGTTATTGTCCTCACCATAATAATACACGATGTCAGCCACGAACTTACCTTTCTGCAACAGGTAGCAACTACGGGCTAAATAGTCGGTCCATGCCCAAGCGGACTCAGACCAGTTGTCCAGACGATTGAACCACTGACCGATAGGACCCAGTCCTAATCCAGGCTTTAGCTCATCAAGTGGCTGATGCACTGATGTGTGTATTACGAAACGGTTCAAACCGCTGGCCATCTCCATATCTGCAATGGATTTCAGGTTTGCTGGATGGTATGCGTAAGAAGCTCCCTCACCACCAGGGGCAGTCAGAGACTCACCTGCCACGAGGTTCTGTCCATAGATATGTGCTACCGATGCAGACTCACGTATATCAGCACGGCTCATAGGTGGAGTGGAAGCTCCCGTATTGTTAGGCATCCAGGCAGCAGACATAGGTACATCAGCCTTTGCTTTCACCTCCATGCCATCTACCAGATAAACGCGTCCGTTCTCATGTGACTCTGTATAGCGGCCCATGCCACGTTCTTTCAATATGTCGGTCAGCAGGTTGTAGCAGTTGTCTGTAACTAAGCTTCCGAGGGTGCGTCGCCAGTCGCGGAGGAACTTCTCACTTTCTTCTGAACTGTTTACGATATGTCCCAGTAAAACGGGCATCCAAGGACGAAGGCTATAACCGTTGCGAGCCTCAAACTCTTGCTCCATAGCTGGTGTCCAGTTCTCTTGCTCAGACTCATAACTATCTGTCATGATGTATTTCACGACCTTTCCCAGGTTGTTTTTTGAGGCATCCACATACATACCTAAGTAATAGTCCATGTATGCCCTGAATGCGACAGGATCCATCTTGTCGACCTCGAAACCAGTCGCCTCAGGAGGAGCTGGGTTGTTCTGGTGTCCTGTCTGGGAATAACCATAGCGAACGATTTTCCAGGTTCCCTCTGGTACATCCCAAACCAATCGGCCTTCGTGCACCTTATCTGTTATGTCTATCACGTCCTCTAAAGAAATAACTGCCGCCTCGTCAGGTGTATCATAAAGTGCCAGGTCAGCGGGAGCTGCGAAACCAGCCTTTTCCTCTGCATGGTTGATGCGGCTGATGCTGTGTAGTACAAACTCTGCAATAGGGGTAGGCTGTGCCTGTGGCTCTGCACTCACTCCCATCAGGGCAGCGTAAGGATTAACCACTACCATATTGTCTAAAACCAGACGGAAATACCTGGCTGTTGTTTCTGGGATATCTACAGTACCTTGAGGAGCTGAACTGTTAGGTATTTTGCAGACCTCGCGGAAGTTCACGCCATCATCACTTACCTGCAATGCTTTGTTGATTTCCTGTACGGGAGCGCCCCACTGTCCACGAACCCTGCCGTCAACAATGGTGAGTGCCTTCACGGTCTGTGGCTGGCTGAACTCATATTGTATCCATGCTTTGCCGGCAGCGCCACCTGCACCAGGAGGCAGTAAGTCGGAATCTGTCAAGTCACCGTCAGTAAGTTTCAGCAGGGAGAAACTGCCACCGCTTGAAGAAATGCGTGGATTCAGGTTGGCTAAGTTCCTGTCGGCTTCTGGTAATTTGAATGCCAGAACGCTGATGTCTTCATAATAACCTTCGCCAGGATTGGCTCCTCCGCCATTGATATTATTGGAGTTGGAACGAGGTACATTCTGGAAGGCTCCGATAGTCCTGTATGGCATAGGCAACAGACCATCATAGGTGGTGCCACCTGTCACTCTCATCTCACGCCAAACCAGCTTCTTCATGCCATCCTTAGGCTCCACCCAAGGGCCACCGGTGAAGCTCCATCCTGGTGATGCCGCTACTGACATCTCCAAGTCTAAAGAGTCGGCAAGGTGTACAGTATAGGCGAAAGCATCCTTCCAATCATCTGTCATATAAGCCACTTTCTTGTCTATGAGCAAAGGAGTTCTGAAACCAGCGTCAAAATTCATGAAGCCGGCGATTCCAGAACGCTTCATCCAAGTCAGGTCCTTGAAAATGCCGTCTTTCGTCACGTTTCCGTCCATCCAATGCCACCATACGCGAGGCTTTGCCTCTACAGGTGGATTCTGGAACTCGCTGTAGAGCGTCTCATCAGCGGCTGGCGTACCACAACTGCCCATTGCTATAAGCAGGCAGGCTGTCATCCAAGTTATTTTTTTCATATTGTTAGATTTTGATGATTATTAATCTGTCATTTTTCGGTAAAGGTACTAAGTTTTTCTGTTAAAAAACAATCAAATTTGATATTTATTAGCAAATAAGATAGAAAAATAGCTAATATATGCTTTATCCTAAATATATTTTCATATTTTTGTAATGTCATTGAAAGCTATGTTTGTTATCCCCGTGAACGCTTAGCATAATTATGTGTGAGGGGTTGTAAACAACGCAGGTAATGACTGATTTGTTAGTTCTTAAATCCGAAATTCAGATAGGTGATATCTTTCTCTTACTTCGCAGTAAAAAGAATCAGATTGACCCTACAAACTTAAAGGTTTTTTAATAAACTAACAAATTTTATAAGGTTTTTTTTCATACTGGCAATCTTTTTCTGAGTAAAGATTAAACCAAACCAAATTATGAGAAAACAAGATTTATCTATCCAGGCCATGTTGCAGATGATGCAGGAGCAGCATGAATCAAACAGGAAGTGGAGTACAGCTTCCCTATACCGTTCCGTCATGAACAAAGTCAATGCG
Organism: Bacteroidaceae bacterium; assembly: GCA_017471185.1. Taxonomy (GTDB): domain Bacteria; phylum Bacteroidota; class Bacteroidia; order Bacteroidales; family Bacteroidaceae; genus Bacteroides. The sequence continues at coordinate 1,107 of JAFUVZ010000017.1, read as the reverse complement.
TTTATGCAAAACAAGGCTTTTATGTTGAAAAACATTTCTCCCAGCTGGCTAAAATCTTTTGAATGTTTTCTGCGTACTTCAGGTAACAGTTGGAACACCATATCCACTTATATGAGGGTACTTAATGCCGCCTACAACGAGGCAGTTATGATGAACCGTGCCATCTTTAAGCCTCTTCTATTTAATAAGGTATATACAGGGGTGATGGCAGACAGAGAGAATGCCTTGGACGAACAGGAAATGGGAAAACTCATCAAACTTAGCCTGCTTAAGGAAAGCCTGCTGAAACCCAGTTTACATCAAACCCTGCAATATTTTGTCCTGATGTTCATGCTTAGGGGGATGCCTTTCGTAGATATGGTTTTCCTGAAGAAAAACGAACTGAAGAGTGGAACCATTTCATACAGGCGCATGAAGACGGGAAGACCGCTGACTGTAGAACTGGAAGAACCTGCCATAGATTTGCTTCATAATCTTGTCAACACTGACGAGTCCTCTCCTTATCTATTCCCACTAATTCATTACCCCGATGGTTCTGAAGAAGCGCACAAAGAATACAAAGCCATACTCAGGACTTTCAATAACAGACTTTGTAAAATCGGCAAGTTACTTGGCATCGAACATAAGATCTCTACATACACCGCACGCCACACATGGGTTACCATTGCTTTTTTATGCGATATCAGCAGTGCCGTTATCTCTCAATCTGTAGGACATTCGTCCATCAAGGTCACCGAGACCTATCTGAAACCTTTCCAACAGAAATCCATTAATGCCGCTAACAGAAAAGTAATCCAACACGTCATGTAAACACTTTTTACCCTTTACGTTACAGTTAACGACGCAATGGGTCCAGTCATCGGTGCCAACGTTCTCGTGAAAGGCACTACAATCGGTTCTATCACTGACATGGACGGTAACGCCGTTATCCAGGGCGTGCCTAACGGTGCAGTGATTGTTGTTTCATACATCGGTTACATCACTCAGGAGATCAACCTGCCTAACGGACAGAGCGCTCTGACCGTTGAGCTGAAGGAAGACGCTGAGACGCTGGATGAGGTCGTAGTCGTAGGTTACGGTACTCAGGCTAAGAAGGATATCACCGGT